>JASEIZ010000087.1 GCA_030017395.1 Desulfobacterales bacterium
CCCGGGCCATAGCGGCGGGGAGCGGTCTGGCCAGGGAGGTTGTTAAGAAGCGTCCCGGTGGAGAAGGGGGAAGCATGATGCAGAGGCTCCGGGAGGCCACCGGGGCGAACACGGGAGGAGAAGCCATCGGCAGCGCCCTGGGCATGGTGGCCGGGGCGGCCTTCGGAGAAAGGGGTATGGAAGCGGGTGTCAAAGCGGGGAAGAACGCAATACCGGTAGCGGCCAGGGCGACATCCATTCTTGCCGGTACAAACCTGGACGGTTTCCGGTGGAGCTGAAGAGCAGGCTGTGGAGTTGACGGTCTGCCATGCCCGATGGAAAACCGGGAGCAGGTTTACCACAGGCATATTGGAAAAGCCTTGGGCTTTACCACAGACCTTGGATAGCCCTGCGGGTTAACCACAACTCCACAGCTGCGACGGCGATTTTTATATCTATTCTTTTAACAAGTTTAATCCAGTACGGGCGGACCGGAGCAGGGTAAGTGGTGCGTATTGTGACAGAAATTCGATATGATAAGGATAGAAATATAATGTATAGAAATATTTAATTTACTGACCAACTGGTCTTATATAAAGATTTTTATATAATTGTGTTTTAAATACTACCACATCATTCAACAGAGCGTTTGCTAGAACAAGATTCACAAAATAATATGTTTTGCCTTAATACTCATATTTTAAATGGACAAGTTAGTAATTTTTAGTAAAAATATGTTATAATATATATGTTTTAGGTATACAACTGGGCAAAATTGGAGGAAGGATGTGGTGATTCATGTATGGCAAAGACACAGTATCTCCACTAGATTTATATCTAGATCCAAAAAACCCACGTTTTATTGTACCAGAGGCAGGCGGAGAGCAAGCGGATATAAGGAAATATCTTATAACTCAAGAAAACGTTTTAAGTCTTGCTAAAAGTATTGCTGATAATAATGGTTTGATGCCAGGTGAGCGTATTGTGGTATGTATTGAAGATGGAAAGTATGTAGTATTAGAGGGGAACAGGAGGACTTGTGCTTGCCAAATATTCTTAAATAGGGCATTAATCCCTCATGATTATGAGAGCCGTTTTCCTGAAACAAGCGACGCATTAAAAGAAAATATTAGCCTTATAGAAGTTGATATAATCCAGTCTAGAGAAGAAGCAAAGAGGTTTTTGGCTGTAAGACATATTGAAAGGGCGAGAGAATGGTCAACTATAGCAAAGATGAGATTTTGTTATGAGGATTATAATGACGGAAAGACAATCTCTCAGATAAGTGATCGTACAGGATTGCGGATATCGTCTATAAGAAAGTATATACAAAATTATAAAATTTTACTGAGGGGATTGAACTCTGACTGGACAGAGGAAGAAAAAAATAAACTTAATCTTTTAGAGATAAAGCCGGACAAATTATTACGTATGTTTAGACTTGCCGATACAACAAAAACATTAAAATTCTATTATGATGATAGTTTTATACTTCGTTCTAATAAGATTAACGATATAGATATAGACAAAATTATACATATATGGACAAGAAAAGCATTTATTGATAATGAGATGGATACTCGTTCGATTTTTGGTACATATGTTAAAGGAGGCAAATGTACTGGTGCGGTTGCTTTTATTAAGCATATATTGGATAAATACGATAATATTGAATTGCAAACAAATGTAGAAAGCAAAAACTCCGAAACTTCATCAACATTACAAGAAGATATAGAAAGCCCATCGCAGCAAAGAAGACAGCAATCACAAGGTGGAGGACCACATAATCTTCCGTTTTTCAGCACATTAGACTGGAATGCTGTAGATCCAAGCGATAATGCAAACAAAGGCATTATTGCTGTTTGTGTAGAGCTTAAAAAAATATCAAATTCTACATCATTTATTAATAACTATCCAATATGCACAGCATTTATTATTCGTGCGCTTATAGAGCAGAGTTTAAAATACCATGCACGAAAAATGGGACATTGGGCACATATTATGCGTCAATATAATTCCCTTAATCCACAGGGAGGGGAACCGAATCTAAGTTTTATTATCAGGCAATACATGACAAATATTGCTTCGTGGATACCAGATAGAAATATTCGTCGACTTTTCCAGATTGTATTTAATTCTAATGTTCAGACAGAAAAATTGAACCTTGTCGTTCATTCCCCGGAGAGTTATATGCTCACACCAGACACTTTGAGAGCAATTCCGGGTGAAGGACTTTTGGAGATTGCTAACTATTTATTGAGATAAAATTAACAGGAAAGTGAGGGGGTTCAACAGTATGCCAAATGTTTCGACACTATTACGTTACCCTGGAGGGAAAACGAAACTATATGGTTATGTGTCTAGATTAATAGATATTAACGAAATGAGGGGTTGCACATATGTTGAGCCCTTTGCAGGAGGGGCAGGGCTGGCTATAAAGCTATTATTAAATGGTGTTGTTAAAGATATTGTATTAAACGATATTGACTATGCTATCTATTCTATCTGGAAAGTATTGCTTAATCACACCGATGAATTATGCGATTTTATAGATAATGTGCCTCTAAACATTTCAGAGTGGCAAAGACAAAAAGCTATATATAATAACCAAAATGACTATACGCAAATTGAAGTCGGTCTATCTGCATTTTATCTCAACCGTACCAATGTATCAGGAGTACTAAAGGGCGGAGTTATAGGTGGCTTCAGCCAATCAGGAAAATACAAGATTAACGCGCGATTCAACCGGGAGAGCCTTATAAAAAGAGCACGTACTATTGCAGAACATAGAGAACATATCCATTTATATAACTGGAATGCAACAGACTTCACACTAAATATCCTGCCGAATTATGAGAATTGTTTTGTTTATTTTGATCCACCTTATGTGAATAAAGGGCCTTGTCTTTATCGAAATTCTTTTACTAAGGATGATCATATATATTTATCTCAAGTGATTACTGCTTGCCAATTTAAGTGGATTGTAACTTATGACAAATGTGACTTTATTAAAAAGCTTTATGATGGTTTCGAGAACGAAATACTATCAGTTTATTACAGCGCAGGTCAGACGAAAAATGGAGATGAGATAATTATTTTCAATACTAATACAGACCATTGATGTAAACTAGTGATTGTGACGTATACCCTGGTTACTGTTGTTGCTAATGTTATTAAGAAGGGAATTGAAATAATGTAGATAAAAACCTGAGAACAGTAACAAGCTTTCTCGAGGTTTTTTATTTGTATTAACTGATGATAAATAAGTGGGTTCGAGCCTGTGGGAGACTATAACGAGGAACTGAAAAGGCACTGCATGATGCTGGCGGTCAAGCAGAGGGAGGAATAAGAAAGGGAGATTGATGAGGAACTACGTTCACTGTTTACCGGGAGGAGGGTTGCAGCACAGATATGATCCCCTGTTGGATCCTAGCGACAGGAGGAATACTAGGGTACATAAACAAAATTGACAGGGGACTGAGTGAGTTGAAGAACGCAATACCGGTGGCGAGCAGGACAACATCCATTCTTGCCGGTACAAACCTGGACGGTTTTCGGTGGAACTGAAAAGCAGGCTGTGGAGTTGACGGTCTGCCATGCCCGGTGGAAAACCGGGAGCAGGTTTACCACAGGCATATTGGAAAAGCCTCCGGCTTTACCACAGACCTTGGATAACCCTGCAGGTTAACCACAACTCCACAACTGCGGCGACGATTTTTATATCTGTTCTCTGAACCGGTTAGATCCCGTTATGGGCGGACCGGAGAAGGGCAAGGGGTGCGTCTTGCGCTAGCATTTGAGGTTTTTCGACCGCTTTTTTTAAGGTTTAAAATTTGGATAAAAGTCAAAAAAGCTTAAATAGTGTTTGGATTTTAAACTTACAAGCATTTATGGTTTAAAAATACGATATAATACTTGAATATATTAGTATTATGTAGTAAAATTAAACCGAGGTGATTGTAATGAAATATTATGATCAATTACTGAAACTCGGGGTTTTTACTTTTGAAGATATAAAAAATATAGTAGGGAGTCAGAAAGCGGCTTCATATATAGCAACTACTTACTCGAAAAATGGATATATAAAAAAGATTAAGAGAAATTTATATGCTGCAATGAGCCTTGAGTCAAATGACGTTGTTGCTGATAAATTCAAAATAGGCAGCAGTATTACAAGGGATGCTTATATATCTCATCACAGTGCCTTTGAGTTTCATGGCGTCGGGCACCAGCTGTTCTTTGAGGTATATGTGTCAACTGCCTTTGAATTCAAACCCTTTGAATTTGGCGGTGTTACCTACCGTTATTGTGCATCAAAGGGAAATGAAGGGGTTTTAACTTATACTACCAACAGGAATGTTCGGGTTACCGATTTAGAAAGAACTGTTATAGACTGCATAAAGGATTTGGATAAAGCGGGAGGCCTCGAAGAGCTGCTACAATGCTTAAGATTAATAGCATACCTGGACAGCGAAAAGTTGATGAAATATCTCAAAATATATGATATTCAGTTCCTGTATCAAAAAGCAGGGTATATACTGGAGCATTTTCAGGATGAGCTTAAGCTGCCCGGAAGTTTCTTTGAATTTTGCCGGCAGAATATTGTTAAAAGCAAGCGATATCTTGGAGACAAGGACGATAAAAACCTGGTATACAATTCAAAATGGCGGCTTTTAGTGCCTGAAAACCTGTTGGAGTTTATGGAACAGGGGGGAGACGTAATTGTATAAATACGATAAAAGCTACTTTGATAAAAGGGCCAGGGAAACCGGGTTTATAAGGGACAACCTTGAAAAGGTATATCGTTTGATAGACATTCTCGAATATCTTAATCAAAATCCGCTGCACAAGGATTATCTTGCATTAAAGGGCGGCACGGCTATAAACCTCATTATATTTAACCTGAAAAGAATTTCTGTGGATATTGATTTGGATTTTTGCAAGCCGCTGGCAAAAGAAGAAATGTTGGAGTACCGAAAAAGGATAAATGAGGATTTAATAACCTTTTTACATGCGCAGGGCTATTCGCCTAACCCTGAAAAAGGTAAAAACCCTCATTCCCTTGACTCGTGGGTGTTTCGGTATATTAATTCGGCCGGAAACAAAGACAATATTAAGGTTGAGATAAACTATTCCATGAGAACGCATATTTTACCGACCGTTGAAATGCCGGTTCAAACAGATATTTTTGAAAGAAGCTTCCCAATCAGGGCATTGTCACCTTTGGAGTTATTCGGAAGCAAAATTAACGCACTTATAGGAAGAGCTGCCGCAAGGGATTTATATGATATATACAATATGGTTTACTTCGGGACCTTTGATGAAAGTGAACTACCGATGTTGAGGAAGTGTTTTCTTTTTTATTATGCAGTTGGCAGTAGCAAAGAAATAGTGACCCCTTTCGATTTGTCGTCAGTAGACGCTCTAAAATGGAGCAAAATAAAGCAGACATTGCTTCCTATGCTACGCCGCAGCGAACATTTTGACCTTGACGTTGTAAAGGGACGCGTCAAAAGTTTTCTAGGCGAACTGCTTGAGCTTGATACAAGGGAAAAGGAATTCCTGCAGCGATTTAAAACCAAAGAATATCTGCCGGAGTTGTTATTTGAGGATGTTGAAATTGTAGATCGAATCAGGAATCATCCGATGGCATTATGGAAAATTAGAGAGAAGGATTGATGCATTTTTTATTCCGCTAACCCGGATAAAAAACCCGGGAACAACTACGGGCTTTCCCGAGGCTTTTTCGTTTACATGAACAGGTAATGATGAGGTGCGGGTTATGGGAGACTATAACGAGGAACTGAAAAGATACTGCATGATGCTGGCGGTCAAGCAGAGGGAGGAAGAAGAAAGGGAGATTGAGGATGAACTATGTTCACTGTTTACCGGGAGGAGGATAGCAGCACAGGCATGATCCGCTGCCGGTGATCCTAGCAACAGGAGGAACGCTGGGGACCATAAACAAAATTGACATGGGATTGAGGGAGTTGAAAAGCGCAGTACCGATGGCGAGCAGGGCAACATAAACTCTAACGGGGGTAAACCCGGGTCAGTTCAGGTGGAAATAGGGTTAGTCACAAATCCACATCTGCTTTGACTATACTTTTGTTCAAATACGAATACCGGAAGAAGGATTCCTGCTGGTATGATGTAAGAATGTGGTATAATAATAGATATAATATGAGCAATTTAAAAGGAGAGAAAACGATGGGTGCGGAAGAGATTATTGCAGCCCTTAGGGATAATAAATCAAACATTGAAAAGTATGGCGTTGACAGGATAGGTCTGTTCGGGTCCTACAGCAGAAACGAGCAATCGGACGGTAGCGATGTTGATATTCTGGTCAGGTTTAAAAAAGGATGTAAAACATTCGATAATTATATGGGCCTGAAATTTTACTTAGAGGATTTACTCGGCAAAAAAGTCGACCTTGTTATAACGGAGAATATTAAGATTGAACTGAAAGACGAGATTCTGGGAAGTGTTAAATATGCGTAATTGCAGAGTCTATTTAAGGGATATACTGGACTGCATAAACAGGATTGATAAATATACAAAGGGAATCCAGTATAGCGAATTCGTGAAAGATGAACTGATACAGGACGGGGTTATAAGAAACCTAGAGATAATCGGCGAGGCGGTAAAAAAACTTCCGGCAGAAGCGAGGGAAAGCAGTCCGGATATTGAATGGAGAAAGATTGCAGGGTTGAGGGATATATTGATTCATGATTACTTTGGTATAGACCTCGACATTATATGGGATGTAAAGGAAAACAAGATACCTGTTTTAAAAAGGGCAGTTAAAAAGATGCTGGATGAAGATCAAAACACCAAATAACACTTTAATTTTAGAGCTAAAAAGACACACAGACCTCGGTAACTTATGCGTATGTTCCTGAGGCTTTAATTTTATTTAAACGGGTAATCGGGAGGTGCGTATTGTGATAGAAATCCGAATTTTTACAGCCGGGTTTTAAGGTTTATAATCTGGATATAGACCAAATAAGACTAGAATAACGTGCAAAATTAAACCCGCAAGTATATGGTGCAAAAATGCTACGTAATACTTAAAAATATTAGTATTATGTAGTAATATTAAACCGAGATGATTATAAAAAAACGAATAAGAAAAGTTCTATTTGGGAACATTATATGTGAAACAAAATTGACATTTGATTAAAAGTTCAATATAATGTCATTGAGGAGATGAGTGCCATGTTCAATAGTCTGGGAGAGAAAATTTCAATGCTGCGCAAGGAAGCCGGCCTTACACAGGCGCAAATGGCTGAAAAGATAGGGATCAGCCGTCCGTCTCTTGTTAAAATTGAAAATTCACAAAGAGCCATATCTCTTGAAGAAGGAGATGTCATAAGCAAAGTTTTAGGTGTAAGCCTCGACAGCCTGTTGGCTGATGAAAATGACAACAGCGAGGAAAAATCCTTTGCAAAGGCATTTAAAGCAAAGGGAATGACCGATGCTAATTTGGCCGAAATTGCAAAATTTGAACTGCTGTTTGATGCATTGATTACCCAAGACAAGATATACAGGGGGTAGCGATGTGGATACTTACAAAAGATTAATCTATAACAGGATAAAAAGACTGCGGCAGCAATACAATTTAGGTAATTATTGTGGCCGCAGTATTTTTGATGTTATAGAAAAAATTGAGATTGATGGAGAAAATCCGCTTTTATTCAGGCTTCCGTTTAAGAATAATGAGCTTTCCGGGTTTGTCGGGTACAAAAAGGGCAGGTTTTCCGTTTTTCTCAATTCAAGCAGGACGCTGGGCTACGAAGTGTTTACGGCTGCCCATGAAATTTATCATCTCATCGAAAATACGTCCGTTATCAGGGAAAATACCGTTGTCGAAGAATATGAAACGCTAGAAAAGGAAGCGATGGAAACGGCAGCGGATCTGTTTGCGGCAGAACTGTTAATGCCCGAAGGTGACATTACAAGGGAATATGAACGTTTAATGAAAACCAATGGCTTGAAAAAACCCGACGAAACATTGATAATAAACTTGCAGCAACAATATTTTGTCGAATATAAAGCGGTTACAAAGAGGTTAAAGGAGATAGGCATTATTGACGAAAAGGAAGAAACAGCTCTAAACAGAATTCTTGACAGGAAGGATGAGCTTGTCAAGCTAACCCAGAAAATAGGTTATACGAACCAACTGAATGAACCGTCAAAAGCGGTTCATCTTCCGAGGA
>JASEIZ010000088.1 GCA_030017395.1 Desulfobacterales bacterium
CTCTTCCTTTTAGCTCTTTGCCATTTAGGCCCTCGATTGCAGACTGCCCTTCAGCTTTAGAGGCCATCTCCACGAATCCAAATCCCTTTGATTGACCACTATGCTTGTCTTTTATAATGGTGGCAGATTCAACCTGCCCGAATTGTTCTAAAGCCAGCCGTAAATCCTCTTCGGTAACCTCGTATGACAAATTTCCTACATAGATCTTCATTTTAATCTCCTTTTGTAATAAATTATGACCATAAATGAGCCGTTAAAATAATTTGGATCTGAATTTTATATAAATAATAATTATGTAGCACCAGGAAGCCCCGCCTTTTAAGGTCGGGAGCTTCACTTGTGGTGTATCAAAACAAAATGGTTCTGCTGGTTTTATCCATGATTTGATAAATTGTATTCGATTTGCGAGGAAGAAAAGTCGATATAACTATTTCCAAAAACCGGACAGTGCAACAAGGTGCATGAATATAAAGAAGGGTAAGATATTAATCTATATCATCCATTACTAATATCCGCTCTCCATCATTTTGGCACAAACATTCTCAATTTCCTGTTTTTTGTCGTTTAATTGCGTAATCACTGCTTTTTAACAATTAAAGTATAATGCAAGATAATCTTGTATGTCAATGAGCAAATGGCGGTAGAAATAATGGTCATGTCGGAAATCTTCGATAATTTTTCTTTTGTGGTTGTATGTCTATCGATAAACATGATATAAATAACCTGTTTTTTACGAGAGGCAGGAATCAAAGGCCAACACACATCCAAAAGGGGTTTTATGAAAACCAGAATATCGTTATGCATCTTCTTTCTATTCTGTATGTCTTCCTTTGTCAGCGCCGGCGAATACAGCGGCGGCGTTCAGGCGCAGATTGTCCTCAAAACAAAAAACACGAGCAACGGTCATCATGTCGCCTACTTGAAAACGGATAGCGCCGAGGTAACGGTCATGACCGTGGAACTTCCCCCCGGGGCTGAAACAGGATGGCATATTCACCCTGTTCCCGTTTATGCCTACGTATTATCAGGAACATTGACTATTGAGATGGAAGGTAAAAAAGCATCGATTTTTCAGGTTGGGGATGCGATCATCGAGGGAATCAATACCCGTCACTGCGGCATAAATTCCGGAGATGTTCCGGTCAAACTGGTTGTCTTCTACACTGGTGCGCAGGATTTGCCCAATGTAATAAGAACACCTGCGCCTTGAACCGCAAAAGCAAGCGCATTCCCCGCTGCTTGCGGCGGGTAGCTTCAATTTTTTATTGGGTTTCTTCATCCAAAATAATGCCATACAAGTTGTCAGGAGGGGAAGTACCTCTTTTATCCGAAGAAATTACACACTCGCTATAGTGAGGCCGATCTTTTCGGTTGACGGCTACAATAGCCTGCACTATTTCCCAGCTTATTTTACCCTTTTCCGCCATTCCTGAGATTTCTTCCAGAGCTGTCCGGTTGTCATATGAAAGACGGCGATAGGGCCTTGGCGAAAGCAGAGCGTCATAAATATCGCTTACAATGACAATTTCGACCATACGGTCTTTAAGATAAATACCGCGAGGATAACCTGAACCGTCATTTCTTTCATGATGCTCCATGGCCGCCTTTGCTGAAAAATTTTTGCTGTCCTGAAGATGGTAGCTGAGAAGCACATAGCCTGCTACAGTATGATGCTCCAAAAATAGGCGTTCCGACCTGGTCAGCGGATCGGTTTTTTTCAGAATGTTTAAAGGGACGCAAATTTTCCCTAAGTCATGGGTCGGGCCTGCCAAAACTTCTGTCAGCATATCATTATGATTACCCATAAGATTTTGGGCTAAAAGAATTAAAAGGGCATAAACCATTAAAAAATGGCGATATGTGTAAAAATCATTCAGCTTGAAATAGTCCATTATTTCCAATACCGGATACGGCACATTGACCTGCTCCATAAGATTCAGGATGCTTGAGATTCTCTTTTCATCAGCGAAAATAGTATCATATGGAGGTTGGGAGAAAAATAATAATATATTATCTTTTATTGATCTGTATTTTAAAAAAGGTGAACTTTTAGTGGAATGGCCTTCACGCATCGAAATTAGCTCTTCCACAACTTCATTTGAAACTGCGGTTCCAGCAGGAAGTAGCTGCCTGTTATCTAACGTAAAAATATTGTGCGTTAATTTTAAAGTAGTCATTAAGACACCTCACCAGATACTTTATTACGCATCAAGCATTCTTTTGTGCAATCTCTCTGCTCGCAGGCAGAAGGTCTCCAGCTTTGCATTTATCAGTTGCGGGAAAGGAGAACCATCGCTTTCAATTGCCAGAAAAGGCAGGTCTTCAATATTTACCAGCATTTTTCGTAGTCGCTTGTTTGCCGGGTCAGTTGCCAGTTTTGCTTTGCGGTTCATTATCATATTAAGGATAGACTCTGAAAGGCGGTTCGGCATGCAGCCAAACGGACCTATGGCAATAGCTCCGCATGCATGAGAAGCTACTTCGGTTATAGTGCCTCCCACTGTAAGAACGGCTTCACCTGTCAGGTTCGGCGATATATAAGGCTTGGCGTTGTTTATTATTGTCTCAACATTAAGAGGTTCTGCGTGAACAAGCCCTGACCGGGACAAAATGGATTTAATAAGCTTTTCATATTTAACCATATATTTTTGTTTGATTATAAATTCCAGCTTTTCCATTTTTGACATCTTATATTCGGTAAGCCCCTTGCTCATGATGTAATCTGAATATAATATCCATTCCGCAACCGGTGAACAGATAGTGGCAAAACCGCTTTTTGCCAGACGTCTTGTCAAGTACTGACGCGATATTGAGTCCCTGCGGACGAATATTTCGCCTATAAGGCAGATTACAGGGACCTCTTTTAAAGGGAGTTTCATGGGAATCCGGCTAAAACGCTCGGAAGTACGAACCAGCTGTCTTTCCAGTTTAGAAAATTCCCCCCTTTCCATCTCTTCCAATATCAGATTCCATTCCTCATTAAATATCCTCGTCCCATCTTCGGTATCTGTCGCGTTGGCTAATATCATTGACCGGATGTCTTCCATAACATCGGATACTACAATGGCGCACCATGCTCTTAACTGAAAATCTTTTCCCAGGCCGGCATAAGAATTCTCCGATGTCAGTGAAAGCATGGCTACATCCGGCAGTTTAAGCCTTTTTACAAGGTCCTCCATGAATATGTAATACTGCCCGAAACGGCAGGGACCTGATCCTGTGGGCATAAAGTAAACAACAACCTCGTCTTCCTTTTTTATATTGTAAATATAGTTAAGCAATGTTCCTGTTGTAAGTATCAGCGGCAAACACTCCTTGCAGGAACTGTTTGCACGTCCGAGTTTCAATACTGCCTCATCAGATGGCGGATGAGCTATTGCATTGAACCCCATGCTGCGAAATATCGCCGCCAGCGATTCAGAGGAAATTTTACCCATAGACGGAATCAGAAACGTAACGCGCGGGTCACCGACCGGCAGCACTTCACCGGAAGATGTTATCAGGTCAACCTTCCTTTTCCCCAATTTCAATTTAGCGGGAACAAAAACACACTTTTCTTGAGGAATCATCTTCTCTGACAAAAGCCGTCTGTATGCCGCTACTATATCAAGAAACGCCTCAACCCTGGTCTCAATTCCGGCATCTGCCGTGTGGCTGTCCAGTTCAAGGGTCAGCGATGGTTTCTGCCCCATAAGACTCCTGAAATATCCGACTATAAATGAATCCGGACCGCAGGAAAAGTTTGTTATATAAGTTCCAAACAGTTGAGGATGATTCTTAACAACCCTTGCCGCCTTCAATATGATCTGACCCATTCCCCAATACATATGGCATTTTGTTTTCTCATCATCAAATGTAAGAAAATCAAACGGCATTACCAGAACGCCTCTTGATACAAGCTTGTTTGGAATTCCCATATGCGCTTCCTTAACAAATCCGTTGTAAGGCCGTGCAAATATCACAACCGCTGTTTTATCCGGATCCTTTTCCAGTTCTTCAATGGCTTTATTGCCGATCTTTTTCATTTCGGCAATGCATTCCATCTGCTTTTTTAGGGCTTTTTCAAAAGCTTTTCCAGCCTCTTTCCTGCCGACACCCATCTTTACGGCTGTTTCGACGAGGGGCTTCTCTGCGGTTTCCAGCCCTTTTGTCAAATCAAGCAGCGGTGTCAATACTTCTACCCCTCTGCTTTTAAGTTCATCCAGTTTTTCCCTGAATGTAGCTCTGAGATAAAATGTTTCACCCTGAACAAAAGGACAAACCTGTGAACTTGTGTAACCGTTTTGAGCGGGAACAGCTTTGAACTGAGGCAGGAATATGAACTCAGGAGGATTGTCCATATAAATCAGTGAATAAAAAAAACCATGTGTCAATTCTGCAGGATAGCAAAAGGCCGCCTCTTTCTGATCCATTCCTTCTTTAAAGGGGAAATCAGGCACAACTGGCTCAAACCCCATCTGAGCAAAAAACGTGGAATAAAGCGGATAAAAAGTGTTAACAAGGAAACTTCTGTTTATTCCGATTCTTCCTCTTTGCTTTTTCCTGCCGTCCACAGACAGTTTGCCTCCATACTTATCAAAAATTAACTGATGCCGGACTCGAACAAGGTCAAGCTTTTCCACGTCATATTTCACCTTGTTTCGCAAGTTGTAATATCTGTTGCAGGCCCCTCCAAATGGATATTTTTTTTCTTCCAGCTTGATTAAAGCTATATTGCAGTGCCGGTCACATTTTTCCTTTCCGCCTTTGCATATAAAAGACTTTCCGTATTTCACCTCGCGCTTTAGCAAAGCATTCAGGTCAAAAATCTTTTTTTCAATTAATCCTGTTTTAATCCTTTTTTTGACCTCAAGCGCGACACCAAAAGCGCCCATAAGCCCCGGCTCGGGAGGAACGACTATGGGCTTGCCCACAAGCGCGGCCATGGCAAACGGGACCGCCCTGTTATAGCATACCCCTCCCTGCATAAACACCTTCTCTCCTACCGGCTTGTTCCCCTTAACCCTGTTTGAATAGTTCATACAGATGGAATAGACCAGACCTGCTACAATATCTTTGTGCTTCACACCTTCGTGAATGGCATTCTTTATGTCGGATGCGATAAATGCGGCGCACTGGTCATTGAAATTGGGCGGATTCTTGCCTTTAAAAGCGATATCTCCAATATTCTCCATTTTCACGCTCAGGGTTTCGTATGCGGACTCTTCCAGAAAAGAACCTGTGCCGGCGGAACAGGCTTCGTTCATCGCATAATCGGATGGCACGGCATTTGTGATATAAGTATATTTTGCATCCTGTCCGCCTATCTCAAATATTGTGTCCACCTTGGGGTCGAAATACACTGCTGCAGTCGCATGAGCAATTATCTCGTTGATAACCCCCTGTGTAAACGCATGGAGACCGGCTATCTGGCGTCCCGAACCGGTAACACCCAGTCCTGTTATACTTATCTCGTCAGGATTTGCCTTTTTACTTATCTGTTCAAGAATCGAATCATAACACTTACGGGAAGCCCCAACAGGATCGCCGTCAGTACGCAGATAAACAGACGCGAGCATTGCATTGTCGTGGATCCGCAGAAGAACCGCCTTTGTTGTTGTTGAACCAACGTCAAGCCCCAGTATGCATTCATCCCCCTGCCGGACATCCCCCATCTCAACAGTCTTGAATTCGACCATTTCTTTAAAATTCATAAGGGGCATAAGTGTGTCGAACGATGTGACTTCTGTTCTTAATAAATCCGACATTCCAGGAAATTTGGCAGTCTCATTTTCCAGCGCCCATAGAGCAGCTCCAAGAGCTTCGAAATATGGAGCTTCATCAGGAACAATAATACCGGCGATATCTTTGCGCAAATACTCGATCATCATCTGATTAAGAGCGGTACCGCCGGTAATCATAATGTTTTCCCTTTGCACCTTTTTTAAAAGCTCCAGTATTTTATCCGCCATCATTTTGCAGAGCCCGGCAGTTACCTTTGATTTGGGGATGCCTTTGTTGGTTGCATGGGTGCAGTCTGATTTGCAAAAAACCGAACAACGCCCGGAAAGCTGATATGGCTTTTCCGCAGCCGCCCACAGAGCCGCCTCTTCCAGCGTTACCTTCATTCTGCGTAACTGCTGAAGAAAAAATTCACCGGTTCCGGATGCGCACTTGTTGCCGGTCAAAACATTGGATATCCGCCCCTGACCGTCCAGAACATATACCATGAAGGTCTCTCCGCCCGCGGAAACAACTGCCGGACATGCAATGTCCTCCGGTTTAACAAAGCTGTATGCATATTCCACTGCTTCAGGTTCGGATATGGATGACAGGTTTACAAAGTTACGGAATCTCCTTCCTGTAACGGCGATCCTGTCGTATAAATTCATATCCAGCGACTTGAGAGTCGAAAGCAATGTTTGTTTTGGATTCCCCTCGTGTAAATGAAGTGAATATTTAATCACACGAGGCTTTGTTTTGCCTGCCCCATCCCTGCTATGCTTAAGCTCCAACCAGGCAAGCGATACTGTAGATGCTCCCAGGCATATACCAAGTGAATTTATATTGCCGTGCATACTTCCTTTTTAACCTGATTGATTGTTTAAATTTTTACTTTATTCGCACCATCTCCCCGACCTTGGGCACAACCACCGAAAAACCTTCATCCTCGAGCTGGTTGGCAAATAAAATAGACTGATCCTCTTCTCCATGAACTACAGCGATCTTCTTTATGCGTAAGTTTGACTCCTTGACAAATCGAAGCATTTCACTTTTGTCGGCATGAGCGCTGAACCCGCCCAGTCTTGTAACATGAGCTTTAAGCGGATAAATTTTATTAAGAAATTTAAGCTGCGGAGGCGGACCCTTTCTGCCGGATTTCTCATATAATTCGCCGCTTTCATGTATGCGGCGGCCGAGAGTGTTTTTAGCCATATAACCTATAATAAGAACGGTATTTTTTGCGTTATGTATCTTATAACGCAGGTGGTGCAAAATGCGTCCGGCCTCACACATCCCGGAAGCGGCAATAACAATATGCTGTTTTTCATCCCGCATGAGATCCATCGACTCATCAACCGATCCGACAAAACGAATCTGGTCAAACATGAAAGGGTTTTTGCCGTCCTTTAAAAAAACTTTATTGGTTTCCATATTATAAGCTTCGGGATGTTCGCCGTAAACCCCTGTTAATTTGGTCGCAAGAGGGCTGTCAACATAAACCGGCCTCCGCGGCACTTCTCCCTCATTATAGAGTTCATGAAGAAAATATACAATCTCCTGTGCGCGTCCATATGCAAAACTGGGTATTAAAACAGACCCGCCCCTGTTGAAAGTATTAATGAGTACCTGCTTTAATTGTTGTTTCAAATCTTTCACTGGTTCGTGCAAACGATTGCCGTATGTACTCTCCATAATCAGTAAATCTATGTTCCTGTCCTCTTCATGAAAATTCATGGTCGGATTTTTTAGTATCGGCGTATCAAATCTGCCTATATCACCGGTATAACAAACAGTATATGATCGGCCGTTTTCGATGGTTTTGATAATGGAAAAGGCTGATCCAAGAATGTGACCGGCATCATAAAAGGTACATGTCGTATCCTTGCCTATCGTTACAGGTTGACGATATGGATAACCGTTAAAATATTTAAATGATTGCTGTGCCTCAGAAACAGTATATAGCGGACAGACGTCTTCCATGTGGTAATTCTTAATATATTCGTTAATTTTTTCCGTGTTAAGAGTATTACGATGGCTCTTTAAAATTTTTCTTATTTTTTCATTGTCACGGTTTGATTTCTTTTTCTTATCCGAAGATGTCATCAATCCGTATAAATATGAACGGACGGTTTTATAATTAAGATAATTCGCATCTGATTCCTGAATATGAGCGGAATCATCCAGCAGATATTCACAGGCATCGACCGTGGCTCGAGTACAGATAATATTTCCGTTAAATCCATCTTTCGTCAGAAGGGGAATACGGCCGGAATGGTCTATATGGGCATGCGAAAGCACTACATTTGTGATAATCTGCGGGTCAAAAGGAAGCACTCTGTTCTTTTGTTCGGTCTCTTTCCGTCGTCCCTGAAACATTCCACAATCCAGCAGTATCCTGTCTGTCTCGGTTGTAATAAGATGCATCGATCCGGTGACCTCCCGGACCGCGCCATAAAATGTTACATGCATATCAATATCCCTCTAATC
>JASEIZ010000089.1 GCA_030017395.1 Desulfobacterales bacterium
GACTTCATTGTCTGCCCTGGAATGCCGTAAATAAGATCAAGCCCCATATTATCAAAACCAGCCTTTCGAGCCCATTTTACCGCGGGATTTATATCGTTTTCTGAATGAATCCGCCCAAGAAATAAAAGGTTTGTATCCTGAAACGACTGCGCTCCGATATTAATCCGATTTACCCCAACGCTCTTATAACCGGTGAAACGCTCTTGATCCACAGCGCCGGGATTTACTTCCACTGTTATTTCAACGTCCGCAGAAATTCTAAAGAACTGTCGGGCTGTCTCAACTATTTTACCAATATCTTCTGCCGTTAATACGGAAGGGGTTCCTCCTCCAATATAGATTGTGTCAAACACAAAGGAAATATTACCAAGAATGCGCATTTCGAGCATCAGGGCTTTAAGAAATGCCTCTTTAAGGGTTAAATCGGTTGTCGAGTAAAAACCACAATAAGGACATTTCCTTAAGCAAAAAGGGATGTGTAAATATAACCCGGCATTTTCAATATTTTCAACCATTGCCACGCTTCGGGCATTGTTCAGATCGCCGAGACAATGAAACAGGTTAAGCCTCCTGCCGACCTGATACAGGCATCTA
Organism: Desulfobacterales bacterium; assembly: GCA_030017395.1. Lineage (GTDB taxonomy): Bacteria > Desulfobacterota > Desulfobacteria > Desulfobacterales > ETH-SRB1 > Desulfaltia. The sequence continues at coordinate 595 of JASEIZ010000089.1, forward strand.
CTTTTCGGGTCCATCGACATAAAGGATCGGATAATAGAAAGCATATGCTCTTTATCTTCCGGCATAGAGCCTTCCGCCTCCTCAAGAAGATTCAGAATATGATCGCTCTTGATAATACTTGTAATACCTTCCAGGTTCTCAATGAGCATTAAAATCTCATTGGCCGTTATAAGATCTGAGCATTTTTCAAAACGACCAGCCTTATAATCCTCAAAAAGAGGGATATCGCCTGGAATTGCCAGGCTTCTAATTCGTATAAAATCGGGATTTATCCTGTTTAAAGCATCGGCTGTTTCCAGGGCATGAATGTCGGAATACCTTCTTCCTCCAAGACCCGGCATTATATACTCGGAAAGCTCTATCCCGGCATTTTTAACCCTGAGCCCAGCCTTAATATGCGTTTCCTTTGTAACCCCTTTATTGACCATTTTAAGAACAAGGTCGGAACCAGACTCAAGCCCTATGTGGATTCTGTTTAAGCCCGCATCCCTTATCGCATTTAAATCAGCCTCCTTTATCCGTGCGATTGTATGAGATCGCGCATAAGATGTTATTCTTTTTAGCCATGGAAATCGCTTTTTAAGATACAAGAGAATCTCTACCATGTCGGAAGGTTTAATAAACAGGCTGTTTGCATCCTGTATAAAAATAGCGCTCATAGAATTATTAAACCAATTCAATGCCGCAAAAAATGCCCGACGGTCAACCTGATTGATATTTTCTGCGATTTTATTAGCATCGATTCGATTTATACGACCTGATTCTCCGCCCATCTGTCGCAAAACCTCAACATATCTGTAAACCGAATCAATATCCTTTTTAACATGCTCGACCTTGCGTATGGAAAAACGGGAGCCCTTGTACACAGGACAAAAAGTGCAGCGATTCCAGGGGCAGTTTCTTGTTACGCGTATAAGAAGGCTGCGCGCCTCGCTTGGCGGCCTGATCGGTCCCTGTTCAAAACCATGATACTGATCGTTTTCTGCCATTGCGGTATATTATTTCCGAGCTTAAACAACTTGCAGGTGTTTAAAATATGGTTTATTAATCATTTTATAATACTTTAGTCTTATGCAAAAAACTCTATTTGCATCTGTAAAAAACTTTTACCACAGAGATCGCAGAGTACACGGGGGTAAATTAATTTGTTTTTTTATCCTTATGTTTATCTGTGATCTCTGTGTGCTCCGTGGTAAAAGCAAATTTAGTTTGAAGCTCCCCGCCGCAAGCAGCGGGGAATGCGCTCGCTGTTCAGTTCAAAAGGTTAAGATATTATAAATTTACGGAGAATATTGTAAGTTGAATAAAATAAAAACATTTTTTTTAATATCCCTGTTTATCTCTTTTTCAGTCGTGTCGTGCCTCTTCCTTGATATTTTGGCTTATGGGGATAAAAGCGCAGATGCCGATAATTCAGAAAAGGTTATAGTAATATTGCCGGGCCAAAACTTTCCAGCTATTGCCAACTATCTAAGCGATACAGGCATTATAAAAAATCCTTTTAAATTTAAGCTGCTTGCCCGCATTAAATCTTGCGATAAAAAGATAAATTCCGGTGAATACCTGCTTTCTTCATCCATGACTCCAATAAAAATACTGGAAACAATGGCAAGCGGAAAGGTTCTGCTCTACAAAATAACCATACCCGAAGGTTATAACATGGAACAGATCGCATCAATTATTGCCAAAGCAAAACTTGGGACAAAAGAAGACTTCCTAATGGCGGCAACAGATCCATCCTTTGTGCATAAGCATGGAATTAATGCTGAAACCTTTGAAGGATATCTTTTTCCGGACACCTATAACTTTCCAAAAAATATAACACAGGAAAAAATAATAGCTACAATGGTTGCGCAATTCAGGTCGATATTTAATCAAAAACGGGAAAACCGGGCAAAAGATATTAATTTATCGATTCATCAGGTAGTAACACTTGCATCGATTATCGAAAAGGAAACAGGCGTTTCTTTGGAGCGGCCGATTATCTCATCGGTTTTTCACAATCGTTTAAAGAAAAAAATGCGTCTTGAAAGTGATCCTACAGTCATCTACGGTTTAAAGGACTTTGACGGCAATATAACACGAAAGCATCTTTTAGCCCAAAACCCTTATAATACATATACGATTAAAGGTCTGCCGCCAGGCCCTATCTCAAACCCTGGAATTAAAGCAATAGAAGCGGCTCTCTACCCTGCTGACACAAATTTTCTTTATTTTGTCTCAAAAAAGGACTGTACACATAAGTTTTCAACGAACATAAAAGACCACGACAAAGCCGTAAGGAAATATCAACTGCGCAGATAGCTCCGGCATGATCTCCCATCCCCTATCTGAACCGCAGTTCAAAACGCTGCTCGTTGACCTCTTTACCCCACTGGGTTCCTCTGCGCTGTTCAACGAGCTTGAAACCACTCTTCTCATAAAGGTGTCTCGCAGCGTCAAGCGCTTCAAATGTCCACAGGTACGCCTGCTTGTAGCCTTTGTTTTTACAAAACTCAACAGCAGTGTTAATGAGCCGATTACCGACACCTCTCCCGCGCAAAACATCAGAAATAATGAACCACCGGAGATGCGCTCCCTCTTTTTGTGCGTGAATCCCGTCGATTGTGATGGAACCTTCGACGCGACCATCAAACAACGCAACCCAGAAGCCGTCAAGATTCTCGTCATATCGCCCAAGGAACTCTGAAAGCTCGTCAGCCACTTTTGTCTCAAAGAAAAATCCAAAATCCCAGTTATCATGATAGTATATGCCATGAAGTTCAGTAACTCGACCGATCGAGCCTGGAATATAACCTCTCGCTATCTCAACGTCCAGCATGCAAAATCTCCCTGCTCCATATTAGAAGCTATATTTCAAGGAGGTTATAAGCCGATCGTTTCGCTCCCATCTACCATAGTAGCTGTCGCTTTTGCCGTTAAAGAATCCAGCGGCGATAATTAATTCAAGTTCCGGCCGGATTTTATACTTGGACTGAATTCTATTGTATCGACCTGTTGGGTCAAATTCAAAATCTGAAATATACTGAAAGCTTAAATCTTCATCATATTTAAAATTAATACGTGTGAAGATATTATTCTGCCCAAGTCTGCTTTTCTGTGAACTTCTCGTATACTCGTCGGCATATTGTTTTTTTGTTACTGCTTCTCCGGCATATTCTATAGTTACGTCGATTTTTTCCAGAAACATCTTTTTAGCCAATTCATCGACAGTGTATGTGAAGCCGCCGACATAGTTGATATAATTATCGTCTTTTCCATCATAGCTGAAGCTGAACAGGCCTTCACCATGGAACTCCCATTTTTTGTAAGCCGTCGAAAAACCGGCGGCGTAATTGCCTACCTTTACATTCTCTTTGATGGTCACTGTTTTAACCCCTCGGGTTTCTTCCCTCAAAACATAATAAGGATTGAGCCCGTGATAAGCAGAGGTGACCAAATCCCAGCCGCGAAAGGTTGTCTTAGCCCTGGCAAAATAACCAATGTTATTAATTGAAACATTTGGGAAATCCTCTTCGACTTCATTGTTGGAAGTATCTGTGTCTTCTTCATAAATATCAAAATCTCCCGAAGAACCTGACCAGCGGGAATGCTCGCTTGGTTGCTTGCCGGTATTAAATATGGGGAATATGGCTGCCGTGATGGTAAACTTATTAATGTAATAATCCATTTTTGTCTGCCACACCCCAAAATCCTTAGGGTCCAGCGGGTCATTAGAATCCGTAGGGCGGTATCTGTCGGCAGGAGAGTAAAGTGTTGAGATCCCGTTCTTAAAAATCTTTTTGCCTATTGTTATGTCGTAGTCGCTCTGGGAAACAGTAAGGTAAAGTTCATTCAATTCCAGATAGTGTCTCTGACGGTCCTTGTCCTGCGGCCATCTGAAAATGCCATCATAAGTATCCTCTTGAGTTCCTGCTTCCAGCCAGCCGGAAAAATCCAGACGCAATTTGTCATTGCCTGTCCATGTTTTAAATCTCAGAAGAGCCTCTCCAACAGGATTCTTCTTGTCAAGACCTTCCCTGTCTTCTGGTTCCCGGAAAAAAACATGGCCGCGCAATTGAAGGCTTCCCTCAAGGTTCTTGCCGATCTTGGTGAGATACTTAAACTGGTCATCCTTTTTCTCAGCCGGCGTTTCCCCTAATTCTTTTAAAAGATCGAGATCATCGCCGGAGCTCTCTTTTGCAGGCGATATCTCTTTGTCCATGTCTTTTAACAAATCAAGATCATCGGCGCCCATAACCTGCTGAAAACCAAAGACCAGAAAAAATGCCAAAAAAAACGCAACAAAATATTTTATCCGGTTCATAATCATATGTCCTTATTATTTATTTTGTTTCAAAAAGAAGTTTGTCCGTCTGTACTAGGCGCCTCCCTAAAATCCGCGACAGATTAAGGAACAAGCGACTGGCGATGCGAGGATAAATTCTTTGAATTCTCTTAAGACTATTCCAGTCAATTTCAAGATAACTGATCGGGGCTAAAGCACGCACGTCAGCAGATCGCGGGCCTGGTTCCACAAGGGCTATTTCACCGAAAACATCACCGGGATTAAGTCCGGCGAGTATTATTTCCTTGCCGGTTTCTTTGTCCTTTGTTACCACCTCGGCCATGCCTTCAAGAAGGAGATACATGCTTGACCCCTCTTCTCCCTGTGACACGGCCACCTTCCCGGCTTCGCCGGAAAGAATCTTGCCCAGCAAAACAATCCTTTTTATCTGCCATGGCCTGAGATCCCGGAACAGATCTGCACCCTTTATAACCGCCTGTTGAAGCTGAAGGCCTATCATATCCCACAGAGTCATCAACTGGGTGGACGAAAGCAAAATAGGCGTTATAAACAAATCACCTATGACGGCAAATACCATAACCAATGATGAAAGCAGGCCAAAACATATGACAGGAACAAAATTAGAAAAACCCAGAATGGCAAATCCCAGCGCCAGGGCTATAGAAGTTGAAATGACAGGTCTTATTTCAGAGTGCATACACACATTAATGGCCTTGTCCTGGCTTTGCAGTACACGCATCTCGGTGTTATAGCGGCTCATGAGATGTATGGTGTCATCCACCGCAATTCCGATAGCTATCGCCGCCACCATGGCGGTTCCGGTATTTAATGGAATGCCGAAAATACCCATAATGCCGAAGATAATAGCGATTGGAAATATATTTGGAATCAGTGAGAGAAAACCAGCCTTAACATTGACAAATAAGAGTGACATAATAATAAAGATGAGAACAAGGACCAGGGAGAGTGATTTTGCCTGTCCCTCGGCCATACTGTCCGCCGCTGCATTAACAAGGATATTTTCGCCGGTAACTCCCAACAGGAAATGAGGGTTCAATGTCTTTTTAATGTGTTTATCAAGGTCTTTAAGCGCATCGGCGAGTTCGTAGGAGGAGCTGATATTATGCCTCACCAGAATATTTGCTTCACTGAAATCCGCGGTCACATAACGGGAAATATCATCCCTGCTTAAAAACAGGAGGTACTGTGCAATAAGGTCGGCTGAATCAGGCACCTTTAAGTATTTTTCATCACCGTTGTTCATTTCTCTATGTATTATGGATATATCATCTGCCAGGGATTTTGTTTTATCAAACAGCCCTTTTTCAGACATGTATTTTTGTATTTGAGCAATGTAGGCAAGATTTTCCGGCTGCTTAAAAGCGCCGGGAAACCCGCTGTTTATACGGATGAAAAAGGTCTGAGCGCCTGCCAGATCATTATGAAGTATCTGACTGCGGGTGCGTATTGCCGAGTTTTTTTTGAAATAGCCTAAAAGGTCATTGTCTACATTGACCTGTAATGTAAAAAATCCGATGGCAGCAGCTATGCCCAGAAAAAAAGTAAGAACAAGCCGTTTATTGCTATAGATAATTTTTAGTATATTGTCGGCAAGCATTCTGAAAAAGCGGTTTAAGGCACTTACTTTGTGCTCTCCGGGCGTTTTGATTTTTGTAGAACCAAAATAACGGAGATAAACCGGTGCGAGACAACAGGTGATGACAGGATTAACAAAAAGACCAAATGAAGCCACTATACCGAATTGTTTTAGCAGGGTTATCTGGTTTAACGTAATGGAAAGAAAACCTATAAAAGTCGTCAGCGAGGTGAGGAGTAATGCCGTTCCGACTTTCCCAGACACAATTTTAATGGCTTCGGCTTTATTGCCACCTGTTTCCTCAATAGTTTCCAGGTATTCTGAAAGAATATGTATATCTTCTGTCGAGCCGATAACAACGATAAGGGAAGGCACGATAACGGTAAGCACATTAAGAGGAATACCCACCAGACCCATAAAACCGGCTGTCCAGATGATGCTTGTGCCTGCAGTAAGCATAGGCAACACAGCCCCGCTGGCTGAACGCATGAATACGATCAACGTTAACAGAAGAACAAAAATTGCCATCGGCACCAGTTTAATAGTGTCTCCTATAATATTATCACTTATTAGACGACGTGTGTAGGAAAGACCGATCTGGAATATGGTATCAAACCGGTTTTGGAACGGTTTTATGATTTCATCTACCTGCCTGGAGAACTTAACATTAAAATCAGGATCATCAGGATCTACTTTCACAAAAAGGTTTATTGCTGTAACCGTACCATCTTTTGAAATCAAATTGTTAAGAAAGATTGGATTCCTAAGAGCGTCTGCTTTTACCCGTTTGGCCTCTTCCAAAGTTTCAGGCGGCCAGTCCATAAGGGGGTTTGTTTCAAGGGCGCCGTCAACTCCTTTAAAGTTGGTTACGGAATAAAGACTTTCAACCTTGCTGACTCCGTGTAATTCCTCGAACTTGAAAACCAGATCATCTAATTGTTTCAGTTTTTCGGGGGTAAAGAGGTTTTGGTCATTGATAAAAATGACGGTGATATTATCTGTTCCAAATTTTTTAAGGGTTTCTAAATAATATTTCTGAGCAGGATCTCCCTGAATCATCATACCTTCCGTTGAAGCTGAAATCCGTACGTTGCGAGCGCTGTATAATGCAAAAACCGTGATAATGGCAACTGCAACAATAGAAAACAAAGGATGTTCCTGACTCCACAGCATAAATTTACGCATAAGTATAACCTTTAACTGTTGAGTGCCAGGACATCGTTTATTAAAAAATGTGCCAGCACATCGTTTAAAGTTCTCTGACAATCGAATAGTGACCATGTAAATCTGTGAACACCAAAAATGTAATTGGGAGGTGTTCATGGAAGATGAAATCAAGCGTGACCGAGTTTTGGCTGTGCAGCGATTTAAGGCAGGTGAAAGTCCTGAATCAATTTGCACATCCCTTGGCAGAACGAAAGTCTGGTTGCACAAGTGGATAAAGCGGTTTAGCGAAGATGATGCCTTATGGTATGAGGATTATTCTCGTCGCCCCCGTGTGATTCCAAACCGGACGCCATCAGAGATCGAAGAGATCGTCAAGATGGTTCGCCTCAATCTCTATAACCAAGATCTGTTCTGCGGGGCTCAGGCGATTCTATGGGAGTTGGAAGACTTTGGCG
>JASEIZ010000008.1:0-19951 GCA_030017395.1 Desulfobacterales bacterium
GCAGCAGGTGCGCCGCGTGTGAGAGGACGGAAAACAAAAAGAAACTTCTTTGCGTCCTCTGCGGCTCTGCGGTGAATATAAAATTTGAAAAACCTAAAGTTTATGCTCATAAAAGGAAATAAATTAATAGCAAAAGATATCCGCAACATTTTATTGATCCAGCTCGGCGATATAGGCGATGTGGTGTGGGCGACACCGACCTTCCGTGCTGTAAAGGAGGCATATCTGCAGGCAAATGTTTCGGTTCTCTTGAGAGAAAGTTTCGGCTCGCTTCTTGAGGCAGATCCTCATATTCATAAAATTTTTCAAATAAAACGATCTAATGAAAATTTTTTAAAAAGGGCGGGAAAACAATTATTATTTATAAGAGAATTGCGGAAAGAGCACTTTGATCTGGTTTTTGATTTGCGTTCAGATGACAGAGGCGCTTATATGGCTCTTTTGTCAGGCGCTCAAATCAGAGCTGCCTTGCTTTATCGCGGCCTCAAATGGCGTAATTTTCTCTTTACACATCTCGTTGTTCCACCTGTTACCAATAAAATAATTTACGGCGCTGCAGAGCAGTCTCTTCAGATTGTAAGAGAATTCGGCATAGATGCAAAAGACACTGTTCCGAAACTCTGGGTTTATGAAAAAGTCAAAAAATGTGCAAAACAACTCTTAGATGATAATGGAGTAATGACTTCAGGCAGATGGATTACACTGAATCCCTTTTCCAGATGGCATTACAAGGAATGGGATTATGAAAAATGGGTAAAGGTCATTGACTGGTTGTGGGAAGAATATAAAATTCCGACAGTTATTGTCGGAGCTACCGAAGAGAGGAAAAAATCAATTGATATAGCCAATAAATGTAAAGGACGAATTTATAATCTCACCGGCAAAACGAGCCTGGGTGAACTGGCCGGAGTACTCAGCCTAAGCAGCCTGAATATAGGTGTTGACAGCGCAGCTCCACACATTGCTGCGGCTGTCGGAACGCCCACAATTACCATTTACGGCCCTTCCGAATGGCTGGTCTGGGCGCCTTTGGGTGAAATGCATAGCGTTATCACTCCGGATCGCGATTGTGCTCCATGCCACCAGAAGGGATGTGCCGGCAGCGGCACAAGTAAATGTCTTAAAGAGTTGACAATTGACAAGGTAGAAAGGGCTATTCATGGAGCCCTGGATAAGAGCGGGATACTTACAACCTGAAAGGATATAGAAATATGAGCAAGGTCTTAATCGGCATACCTGTTTTGGACAATGTGGAGATAACCAGAGCATGCCTGCAACATCTTTATCGAAACACTGAAACTGATATATCAAGATTAAATGTTTCCGTTTTGATAGTTGATAATGGATCACAGAATAATATAGAAGATATTTTTCGACAAGAATTTAAAGATCCGAAATTTCCTACTTATTTTTCGAGAAATTCAGAAAATATTGGCGTGGCTGCCGCATGGAACCAAATATTAAAGTTTGCTCCAGAGAAACAAATCGAGAAAAACTTTTATTATGATTATTACGTTATATCGAACAACGATGCGCTTTTTGGTATTGATTGGCTACAACCACTTGTAGAAACCATGGAAACTGACAAAAGCATAGGCTGGATTTCCGCCATAGAAAACGGATCACCTGTATTGGAAGAACTAATAGAAGCCCATTTGCTATCAAAGGAATATCGGATAAATCCACAAACACTATATACCACTGAGGTCATTAATGAGAGTTTGAAGCGAATTTATGAAAAATGGGGCGGGCATGATCTTTTCTGCCGATTGGTAAAGAACAAGGACCTGCCTTTTTTTATCCCATTTCAAAAAGAGGGCAGGTCTGCTGTCTGCTTTATGGTAAGACCTGCCATGATTAATCAGATCGGTTTTTTTGATCAAGACTATTCTCCAGTCGGCATCGCTGAAGACTTGGAATACTTTCTCAGAATGGAGCGAATTTTAATGCCATCGTGGTTAACGGATGAGACATATCCTGAAGATGCAAAATGGAAATGTGGTTTCTGTGGTAAGAGCGTTGTTCATCACAACTGGTGCAGTACACGCCAGGGGCCAAATTTTGATGGTCGAAAATGGGATAAGAAAAGAGAAAAGAATTGGAAAGCCAAGTTTGGAAAATCCCGCAAATTTTACACGAAATTACTTCCATAAAGTGGTTCTGATCCGAAAAATGGTAATACTCTATCTCTTTAAAAAAATTGATAACAGGATAAATAAGAAAAATATATATCACCGCCGAGACGCAAAGAACGCAAAGATGAAAAGTTTTTTGTTTTCCGTTGAGAGGACGGAAAACAAAAAGAAACTCATTAGTAAAATTGTCATATCGAAGATATATTACATTTATATCAGACAGCTTAGCTTTTAAATTGTCGCCTCTCACGACAATTTAAAAAATAAACTTCTTTGCGTCCTCTGCGGCTCTGCGGTGAATATAAAAACGGAAAGAAGTCTCTTTGAAAGACCTGAATTGTTACGAAGAATATTATGAAAAAGATTGCACTTGCAATGGAAAAATTTAGTTATTATGCGGGTGGAGCGGAATCGTATGCTGTTTCTCTCGCCACTTCACTTATAGAAAACGGGTGGGAAGTACATTTCTTTGGAGAAACCTGGGATGGTGAACCTGAAGCAGCGGTTTTTCACAAGATAACCATTCCGAAATATCTTCCAGCCTGGCTCAAAATGGTCTTGTTTGCATTGAACCATAAGAGGGCAGTAAAAAATCAGGGTTTTGATGTTATTATGGGTTTTGGCAACACATTGTATATGAATGTTTATCAAAGCCATGGAGGCGTCCACTGGCTTTCGACAAAAAGAAAAGTTTACTCAGAAAAGAACAAATTTAAACGGGCAATAAAGCGGCTGCTTATCATTTTGTCACTGAAGCAATGGGTGAGAGCCTGGATTGAATCAGCGCCATTTAGACTTGATCCACGGCCAAGAATAGTGGCGATTTCTCAAATGATAAAAAAAGACATGAAGTCTTTTTTTAGAGTGCGGGGTGATGAAATTGAAGTTATATATAATGGTGTCGATACTTCTCGATACAACCAGAATTTATATCATGAGCTTAGAGGCCCGCTACGAAAGCAATCGGGGATAAAAGAGGACGAGGTCGTTTTCTTGTTTATTTCATATGACTTGAAAAAAAAGGGTATTGAGCCGCTTGTGGAGGCTGCGTCTAAATTAAAAAAAACGGGTAATGCTAATTTTAAAGTCATGGTTATCGGCGGACTTCCCTATACAGCGCTTTCAAAGCAGATCAGGGCTCTCAATGTTGAAGATAAGATATTTTTTACAGGGCCGGTTCGCTCTACCGATGAATATTATGCAAACAGTGATGTATTTGTGCTTCCGACATATTATGACGCGTGTTCCCTCGTTGTAATTGAGGCAATGGCATGTGGTCTTCCGTCAATTACAACAAAGGCTAATGGCGCCGCCGGTATTATAGCTGATGGGAAGGATGGCTATATTATTCCTCATCCGCCCGGAGCGCAGGATCTGGCGAAAAAAATGCAGCTGCTTTTGGATTATGAGAAACGCAGGGAGATGTCCAGGGAAGCTTTGCTTACAGGCCGGAGCTATTCCGCAAAAAAGAATCATCAGGAGATGATGAGGATACTTGGCGAAGTGGCGGCTTTGAAAAGATTATGTGTAGGATAAATTAATATGAATATTTTAGGGATCTCAGCATTTTATCATGACAGTGCCGCCTGTCTTGTACAGAACGGTGAAATTGTTGCCGCAGCTCAGGAAGAACGCTTTACGCGCAAAAAGCACGACTTTGCCTTTCCTCGTAACGCCATCAACTATTGTCTTAAAGAAGGTGGTTTAAATGGGAAAAACCTGGACATTGTCGCTTTCTACGACAAGCCATTTATCAAGTTTGAACGTATTCTGCAGACTTACCTGGCTTATGCGCCCTTTGGGATTAAATCGTTTATCAAGGCAATGCCATTATGGGTAAAGCAGAAATTATGGATGAAAGAGTTTATTAAAAAGGAACTAGGCTTTGAAGGAAAAATAATCTTTCCTGAACATCATGAGTCCCACGCTGCAAGCGCATTTTTTGCGTCACCCTTTCAGGAAGCTGGTTTTCTTACCATAGATGGGGTTGGTGAATGGGCGACCACAAGCTATGGAATCGGCAAAGACAATAATATACAAATCTTATCCGAGATTCATTTTCCACATTCACTGGGTCTTCTCTATTCCGCCTTTACTTATTACACCGGCTTTAAAGTCAATTCCGGTGAATATAAGGTAATGGGATTGGCGCCATACGGTGAACCTAAATATAAAGATTTGATCCTTTCAGAAGTGATGGATCTTAAAGAAGATGGTTCTTTCAAAATGAACATGGAGTACTTTAACTACTGCGCCGGTCTTACGATGACCAACAAAAAATTCGGGAAATTATTCGGAGGTCCTCCTCGAAAACCGGAATCACAATTGACTCAGCGGGATATGGACCTTGCCCGTTCAGTTCAGGAAGCAACAGAAGAAGTAATGCTCCGCATGGTTAGGCATATCCACAAAGAAACCAACTATAAAAACCTTTGCCTTGCAGGTGGTGTGGCTTTGAATTGTGTTGGCAATGGAAGAATCTTGCGCGAGGGCCCCTTTGACAATCTTTGGATACAGCCTGCTGTCGGCGATGCCGGAGGAGCGCTCGGAGCAGCCCTTTTTGTTTGGTACCAGTACCTGAAAAACCAGAGGAACTTAGATGCGGAAAAGAAAGCTCAAAAAACATCATACCTGGGGCCGGAATTTGAAAACAAATATATCTTAGAATACCTGAAAAACAATGCTATTCCTTACGAGGAATCATCTGATGAAGAAATTCCTGAAAAAATTGCAGATTTGATAGCAGATCAAAAGGTCGTAGGCTGGTTCCAGGGACGGATGGAATTTGGTCCCAGGGCTTTGGGCAGCCGTTCAATTATTGGAGACGCACGCTCCCAGAAGATGCAGGAAACAATGAATCTGAAGATTAAATTTCGTGAAAGTTTTCGTCCATTCGCGCCCTCTGTACTTAAAGAAAAGGCTTCTGACTTTTTTGAAATAGACACGGAAAGCCCATATATGCTGTTGGTAGCCCCGGTAAAGGGAAATATTCGCAGAGAAATGTCAAAAGAAGAACAAAGGCTTTTTGGCCTTGAAAAACTTCATGTTTCGCGTTCTATTATTCCAGCGGTAACACATGTTGATTACTCAGCGCGCATACAAACAGTCAGCGTGGAAGACAATCCTTTGTATTATAAAATGATCGCAAAATTTGACGAAAAACATGGATGCCCTGTAATCATAAACACATCGTTTAACGTCAGGGGAGAGCCTATTGTATGCACTCCCGAAGATGCCTATCTTTGCTTTATGCGAACCAATATGGATTATCTTATTATGGGTAATTACCTGTTGGACAAAACTGAACAAAAACCGTTGGATCAGGATATAGACTGGCAAAAGGAATTTGAGCTGGATTAGGGGAAAGACAATGATTGTTGAAGAGATAAAAAACATCAAGAGCGGCAAATCCGATCTTCGCAAATTCGGGATAACAATGGGTATTGTACTAATGCTGCTGGGAGGGCTGTTTTTCTGGCGCGAAAAGGGCTATTACTTTTATTTCTTCATTTTTGCTTCCGGATTTATTGTTACAGGGCTTGCTGTCCCGGGTGTTTTGAAACCCGCCCATAAGGTTTGGATGACAATATCAATTATATTGGGCTGGATTATGACAAGGGTGATTCTGAGCATTTTGTTTTATCTGGTTGTTACGCCCACAAGATGGCTGGCAAGACTGTTTGGGAAACAATTCCTTGACTTAAAAATAAATAAGAACGTCAAGAGCTATTGGATTCCTAAAAAAGAATTAAAATTAAATAAAGCTGATTATGAAAAACAATTTTAGTATGCTTTAATACTGCCGGGTTAGGAGAAGACAACATGAGTAAACTATCCATAATTTTGGAATTCTGGGATTTTTTAAAAGTTCGCAAGAAATGGTGGCTGGCACCGATAATTATCTTTCTGGTGCTCATTGGAGCAATGCTTATACTTGCAGAAGGCTCGGCGGTTGCGCCTTTTATATACACTCTGTTTTAGTAGAACAGGTCAGATACATCATTTTCAGGGGAAATTGCTTCTGTATGAAAAAGAAAATCACATCTTTTTTCTTAAACATAATTCTAATTGTCATATCACTTGGTGCGGCAGTTTTGCTTGTTGAGGCAATCCTCCCATTTTTTAACATTCGCACCATCGAAGAAGCCGTCTATCAGGCAAGGCGTCCGGTTGTTCAAGGTATCTTTGGGGAATACCACCCGCAGCTTTCCTATACTTTGAAAAAGAACCTGAAAAACGTAAGGTTATACTATCCGGGCCAACTGGATTATACAATTACTACAAACAAATATGGTTTTAGGGGGTCTGACTGGGATCTGTCACCCGAAAGAAAAAATATTGTTATTATAGGTGATTCATTTGCTTTTGGATGGGGTGTTCAGTGGGAAGAAACAGCAGGGCAGATTCTCGAAAGAGAGCTGCAAAAATCTGATCCATTATATCAGGTAATCAACCTGGCCACTTCGGGATGGGATCTGGATCGCATAATTCAGAGCCTGGAACTTTACAAAGATTTATTAAAACCTGTTGCTGTCGTATATATCTTTTGCCCCAATGATCTCTTGGGTGGCATTAAGAAACTGCCTTCCGGCGATTATGACATAGAATATCATTCCAGACCTGGCGATGAAGAAAGTTTTAAGGCAATGGTTGCACGCCAGCAACCCGATTACTGGTCATGGAACAAGTTCTACCGAAGTTCGTACGGAAAGGCTTACCATGCCCGTATCATAAGACCCATATTCAGTACAAGGATTCGCAAATCCCTGAGCATCGATCCTGCGCCTGAGGGATATGATTTCCCGCCACCTATTGATCCTCCAGATGAATGCACACTTGATGAAGAACACAAAGAGTTTTTTCTATATTGTCTTAATCGTCTTTATGCGGACGCGGGGCAAAACAATTTTTATATTTTGGACACATCTGATAAATCGATATTATATAGAAAAGATAAACCTGATAATCGAAGATGGATTTTGAGGGAATTTTGCCTGAAGACACAGGGTGCTTATTACATAGACTTTGAAACATTTGTCAGGAAAACCCCTGGCAGCAGAAAATACTATCTGGACTACGACGACCACTGGTCTCCGGAAGGGCACGATACTGCGGCCAGACTGCTTTTGGAAGAGATGGCATTCAAGAATGACGGTCTCGTAAAAAGTCGAAAAGTTCTCTTTTCAGTCATTCCGGCGAAAGCCGGAATCCAGTAAATTCAATGCTTTCTGGATGCCGGATCAAGTCCGGCATGACGATTTCGAGACTTTTTACGAGTCCATCAAGAATGAAAGATAAAAAAAGATATATAAAAATTATCTCGTTTAATTTGCTTTTAATCCTGTTGCTGTTGAGTCTTTATGAGAGCTATATGTTTATTATGGTTAGGAGCCCAAAGCTTCTTGCAATGTGCCCTCGGAAAATCCAGAACAGCATCGGTTATCTATATGCCTGGGGCGACAGGGATATTATTCAATTTACACCTGAATGTGCCATGTACGATAAGGAGCTTGGATACACATTGAGGCCGGGCTCTTGTGTCTTTTCGGGGAGAGAATTCAGCAACACATATTATGTTAACCGTGTGGGCGTGAGAGATGATGAGGCTTCATTGAATAATCCGCAGATCATTGTTGCAGGAGATTCCGTTGCTATGGGTTGGGGAGTGAATCAGGAAGAAACCTACTCGCAACTTATAGAAAAAGAGTTCGGCGTGACTGTCTTAAATGCCGCTGTTTCATCATATGGCACGGCAAGGGAAATGATGATGCTTAGTCGTGTTCAAACAGGCAAACTCAAATACCTGATCGTGCAATACAGCGGGAATGACTATGGCGAAAATAAACAGTTTTATCTGGATAATAATGTGCTGAACACCATGACTGAAGAGAAATACAACTACTATACGAGTCTCTATGATAGATCAAAAGGTTATTTTTTAGGGAAATATTTACTTATGAAGGTAAAAAAGAGAATCCGTGAATTCAAAACAACCAAGGAAGCCGAAGCATCATATCAATTAGATAAAGACGAGATCGGTTTTTTTCTCAATGCTCTCATAAATGGCCCTGTTGATCTAAAAGATGTTCAGATTATCGCTTTTGCGGTAAGCGGGAGAAACCCTGCTGATAATATCGATTTCACAAGAAATTTAAAAGAACGCATATTAAATGAAAACCTGCCGATCTTTATTAAAAACATGATCATTCTGGATACACCAACCATTCTGAAACAAAATCATTTTTACGTTCTGGATGACCATCTTAATCGATCAGGACACGAAGTGATTGCCGATGAAATAATAAAGGCGATAGAAAACACAGAAAGACGAGAAAAAAAGCTGAAAACAAGCATGTGAATTTGAAAAACGGGGGTATCTACCAGACCCGAAACCTTTATATAAAAGGCTGCACACACTAAAATACTCAGCGCGATTGGAGGATTAAATAATGAAAATACTGGTTACCGGAGGAGCAGGCTATTTGGGTTCGGTATTAGTTCCTGAACTATTAAAACAGGGCCATGAAGTTACGGTTGTGGATAGTTTTATGTTCAAACAAAACAGCCTTGTAGACTGTTGTATTTACGACACCTTTTCTGTAACCAGAGGTGATTGCCGGGATGAAAGCTTGATGGCCCGACTTGTAAAAAATCAGGATATTATTATTCCGCTGGCAGCATTAGTCGGCCAGCCCCTGTGCAGCATGGACGTTACTGCTACAACAACAACCAACCTTGAGGCAAGCAAACTTCTTGTCAGGCTGTGTTCCAAGGACCAGTGGATTCTCTATCCCACGACCAACAGTGGTTATGGCATAGGCGAAAAAGGGAAATACTGTACCGAAGAAACGCCCCTGAAACCTATTTCTCTTTATGGACAAACAAAAGTTGACTCCGAGAAATTGTTTTTAGACAGGGGAAATTCCATTACCTTTCGTTTGGCCACTGTTTTCGGCATGTCTTCACGGATGAGGATAGACCTTCTTGTTAATGATTTTGTATATAGGGCTGTTACGGACAGGGCCGTCATTATTTTTGAGGGCCATTTTAAGAGAAATTATATTCATATCCGCGATGTTGCAAGGGTATTTATTCATGGCATCAAGAATTTTGAAAATATGAAAAATAAAGCGTATAATTTTGGGCTGGACGATGCAAATCTATCAAAAATCGAACTTTGCCAGGCTATTAAAAAGCATTTGCCAAAATTTGTTTATCTTGAAGCTCCTATTGGAGAGGATCCGGACAAGAGAGACTACATAGTTTCCAATGCCAGAATCCTGGCAAGCGGTTTCAGCCCAAAATTTTCTATAGATATGGGCATTAAAGAGCTTATTAAAGGCTATACAATACTTCGCAATTCAATTTATTCAAACGTATGACAGAAAATTATATAGAAGCCATTATACTTGCCGGCGGTAAGGGGACTCGCTTAAAAAGTGTTCTTGATGATCGCTCCAAACCCATGTCAATTATA
Organism: Desulfobacterales bacterium; assembly: GCA_030017395.1. Classification (GTDB taxonomy): domain Bacteria; phylum Desulfobacterota; class Desulfobacteria; order Desulfobacterales; family ETH-SRB1; genus Desulfaltia. Next base: position 9,613 of record JASEIZ010000008.1, read on the forward strand.
GGGGGGAAACCATTTATAGAATGGATATTGTTAATGCTGAGGCGACAAGGTATTCAGCGGGCTGTAATATGCACAGGACATCTCAGTGAAACAGTGGAGTCTTATTTCGGTGACGGCAGAAACATCGGTATGAAAATCACGTTTGCCCGTGACCCTTTCCCGCTTGGAACAGGTGGCGCGGTTCATAATGCTCTTGGTAAAACCAGATCAAATCATATTCTTGTTCTAAACGGTGATTCATATTTGCCTGTCAACCTTTCAATCTTCCTGAAAGCGCATCTTGCCTGCAATGCAAGGGCTTCCATAAGTCTTATACAGGTTGAAGATGTCAGCCGTTACGGATCTGTTAAGGTCAACAAAGATGGTAAGATTCTGGCTTTTATAGAAAAAACGATGAGAAAACAACCAGGTTTAATAAGCGCCGGCATTTATCTTTTTGAACGTGATGTTGTGGAAAAGATTCCTGAAGGGGAAATAGTTTCCCTTGAAAAGGAGGTTTTTCCGGATTTAATTGGCAAAGGTTTATATGGTGTGCTATGTGATGGGCCTTTTATTGATATTGGAACTCCAGAATCCTTGAACAAAGCAGAAAAAATATTGAAAGGTGAATTTGAACACCTCTCACAATAGGTGAAAATATATGATTATCAGCAGAACACCTTTTCGGATTTCTTTTTTTGGCGGTGGAACAGATTATCCTGCATGGTATCTCAAGCATGGCGGTGCGGTATTAGCTACCACAATAGATAAATACTGCTATATTACATGCCGCTACCTTCCGCCGTTTTTTGAACACAGGATCCGCGTGGTTTATTCCAAGGTTGAAAATTGTCAAACCGTTGATGATATTTCTCATCCATCAGTTCGTGAGGTCTTGCGCTACCTGAATATAGATCGCGGCGTAGAGATTCATCATGATGGGGATCTGCCTGCCCGGAGCGGCATGGGGTCCAGCTCCTCTTTTACTGTAGGATTACTTCATGCGCTTTACGCGCTGAAGGGTCAGATGCCAAGTAAACATCAGTTGGCCCAGGAAAGCATTCACATTGAACAGGAAATTCTTAAAGAAACAGTAGGTTCTCAGGATCAGGTATCGGCTGCTCATGGAGGATTCAACATTATAGAATTTTCCCCAAACAATGAAATTTCTATAAGGCCAATGACTCTTACACAGGAACGCATTGAAGAATTGAATTCATATTTAATGCTTTTTTACACAGGAATTATACGCACGGCCTCAAACGTAGCCGAGAGCTATGTTAACGATATAGAAAACAAAAGACGGCAACTTCGTATAATGAATGATCTGTTGACGGAAAGCATTGCTGTTTTGAATAAAGGCAAGAATATTACCGCTTTTGGCGAGCTCTTACATGAGGCTTGGCAAGCTAAACGGTCTTTGAGTGCCGAGGTATCGAATTCAAATGTAGATGAGATGTACAATCAAGCCATTTCAGCCGGCGCTATAGGAGGCAAACTGACCGGAGCCGGCGGCGGCGGATTCATGCTGCTATTTGTTCCACCAGAAAAACAGATGGAGGTGAGAGAAAAACTAAACAATCTAATTTATGTGCCGTTCAAATTTGAGTCTTCCGGGAGTCAAATTGTGTTTTTCAATAACCAAGAAGATTACTCTATTATAGAAAGAGAACGTGATAGGCAGTCAGTCCAAGCATTTGAAGAACTTGGGTATAGTCAAAAGAGATAGGAATGTTGAAGATGAAATTTTCACAAGAAACATTGTTAAGACTCTATTATGATATGTTCCGAATTCGTAAGACCCAACTTCGCATTGAGTCCCTTTACCATTTAGACGAGATGAAAACACCTATTCACCTTTGTATCGGGCAGGAAGCAATAGCTGTAGGTGTATGCGCCAATCTTAATAAGTATGATTATATATCAAGCAGCCACCGCGGTCATGGTCATTACCTTGCTAAAGGCGGTGATCTTAAGAAACTAATCGCCGAACTATACTGTCGTGAAACAGGCTGTTCCAAGGGACACGGAGGTTCGATGCATCTTGTGGATACGTCAATAGGACATATGGGAAGCTCTTCTATCGTTGGTGGCGGCATTCCAACAGGAACGGGCATGGCATTAGCCATACATATGAAAAAACAAAACTGTGTAAGTGTTGTTTTTTTTGGAGACGGCGCTGCTGATGAGGGGGTTCTATACGAAAGCATCAATTTCGCGATCATTAAAAAACTGCCTGTAATATACATCTATGAAAATAATCAGTTTTCAGTTTGTTCACGTGTTTCAGCCCGTCAGGCTGGTGAGGTTGTTTTTCATGCTGTGGCTCCGGAATACATGTTTACTAAAACAGTCGACGGAAACACTGTTCTGGAAGTTTACGAGGCTGCAAGAGAAGCCGTCCTCAGAGCTCGGAATGGGCAGGGGCCATCCTTTATTGAATGTAAAACCTATCGAGTGCGCGGACATGCCGGTGCAGGCTCTGATGCAAAGCTGGGATACCGGTCAGCTGAAGAGATCGGTTTTTGGGAATCAAAATGTCCTGTTACCGTCTTTTGTGAAGAGTTGTTGAAGAAAGGTTTGATTACGCAAAACGAGATTCAAGATATGGAACAGGACATAGACCTCGAAATTGACGAGGCATTTAGGTTTGCACAGGAAAGCCCGCTGCCAAAGGGTGAACACATACTACAGTATCTTTTTAGTGAGTGAGAATTATGCCGTGGTCAAAGATAAAACCCGAGCTGAATGAGCCTGATTTTAACAACGTAACAGGAAAAGACAAACGCATTATACCTTACGCAGATGCGATTCGAGAGGCGCTTGATCAGGCGCTTTCGCTCGATGCCAACGTGTTTGTTATGGGGCAGGGTGTTGATGATCCATCAGGTATGTTTGGCGCGACTTTGAATCTCCATGAAAAATATGGCAAAAAACGAGTTTTTGATACCCCCCTGGCTGAAAATGGCTTGACCGGAATTGCAGTTGGCGCTGCAATCGGCGGTATGAGACCTGTTTATTTTCATAACCGGCCTGATTTTTTGTTGCTTGCGATGGATCAGATAGTGAATCATGCTTCTAAATGGCATTATATGTTCGGGGGTGCCGTTAATGTTCCGCTTGTCATCTGGGCTTGTATAGGGCGGGGCTGGGGATCTGCAGCACAACATTCACAGGCCCTTCAGGGGCTTTTTATGCATATCCCCGGGTTAAAACTTGTCATGCCGGCTACCTGTTACGATGCAAAAGGGCTCATGCTATCTTCTATAGCAGATAATAACCCTGTAATAATACTCGAGCACCGCTATAACTTCAGGCATAAAGGGTTTGTTCCAAAAGAACCTTACCGCATTCCCATCGGCAAAGGCATTATAAGAAAACCGGGGGAAGATATAACCATAATTGCTGCTTCTTATATGGTTAGTGAGGCATATAATGCGGCTTTGGAGCTTTCAAAAGACGGTATTGACGCAGAGGTTATCGACTTGAGAACGCTTCGTCCTTTAGATGAAGAACTCATTCTCACATCTGTCAAAAAGACAGGACGGGTTGTAGTGGCGGATACAGGGTGGAAAACAGGAGGAATCACAGCCGAGATTTCCGCGTTGATTGCTGAAAAAGGGTTTGCATCCTTAAGGGCGCCTATTCTGCGCGTGGCATGTCCTGATGTTCCAACACCGGCCGGTTATACTCTTGAGGAAGCATTTTATGCTGGAATACTCGAGATTGTAACTGCAGTGCGAAAGCTTGTGAAGTGTAAAGAACGAGCTGATGCAAAGAAGATAACGCTGAAATAAAGGACCGTTAGATGAACAGGTTGGATGTGTTGCTCATAAATCCGAGCAGCCAAAAACAGGTGTACGGAAAATTAGGCGATTCATTAGCTGCATGTGAACCTCCAATTTGGACTGCTTTGTTGGCGGCATTTATACGTGAAAAAGGATATTTGGTTAAAATAATGGATGCTGATGCCGAGGGGTGGTCTCCAGAGCATACTGCCGATAAGATTGTTAAGTATAATCCTCTGTTAGTGGGGATCAGCGCGATAGGCGCGAATCCATCAGCTTCTTCTACGCCAAAGATGCCGGCAATCAGCCAACTTCTGAATATCTTGCATAACAAGCCTTCTAACATCAAAACATTTCTCTATGGTATTCATCCTTCAGCGCTTCCCGAAAGAACACTCAGAGAAGAAACTGTTGACTTTATATGCAGGGGGGAGTGCTTTTACACTGTTCCAATGTTGGTAGATGCATTGAAGTCTAATAAGAAAAAGTATGAGATTGACGGTGTGTGGTATAAGCTGGGAGATCAGATTATATCTAATGGGTGGGGAAAGCTTATCGAAAATATTGATGAACTTCCTGTTGCAGCCTGGGATTTACTGCCTATGCAACTTTATCGAGCACATAACTGGCACTGTTTCCAGCATCTTGATAAACGACAGCCTTATGCGGTAATTTACACGAGTCTGGGTTGTCCTTATAACTGCACTTATTGCAATATCCGTGCGCTTTACGATGGCAAACCTCGCATCCGTTTTCGTAGTCTAAAAAAAGTCGTTGAAGAGATTGATCTTTTAGTGCGGCAGTACAATGTGAAGAATATCAAAATTCTTGATGAACTCTTTGTATTAAAAGAGAATCGCGTTTTGGAATTTTGTGATCTTATTATTGAACGTGGATATGATTTAAATATTTGGGCATATGCCAGGATAGATACGGTAAATGAAAACGTATTAAAAAAAATGAAGCAGGCAGGGATAAATTGGTTGGCATATGGAATTGAATCGGCAAGCAAGCAAGTTCGTGATGGCGTTCGTAAAGGAAAGTTTGCACAAGACGCTATAACAAAGGCTATAGAGAAGACTAAAAAGGCTGGCATTTATATAATTGGTAATTATATGTTTGGGCTTCCCGATGATGATCTTGCAACAATGCGCGCAACCCTCGATCTGGCTAAAGATATTAATTGTGAATACGCGAATTTTTATTCAACCATGGCCTATCCCGGTTCACAGTTATATGAGGAGAGCATAGAAAAAGGTATTGAAATTCCTGATAATTGGATCGGATTTTCTCAGCTCAGCGAAGATGCCTTTCCGTTGCCAACCAAGTATATATCGAATGTGGAAGTATTGCGCTTTCGTGATCAGGCATTTCAAGAATATTTTTCGAGTCCGCAATATCTTAAGATGATCAAAGAAAAGTTTGGCAGGGAAGTGGTTGAGCATGTTAATCAGATGCTCAGACATAAACTTCACAGAAAAATATTAAATCAGCCTGAAACAAGCTGATAAGTCTTGTTAAAAAAACGTGAAAAAATCAAAAAAACAATAGCCGGTGGACTGGAGGCGGAATTATGATGTTAAACTGGCCTTTGATGGAAAACAATATCACGATGGAAGACCTGAATGTTCTTATAGAGTTTCTGAAAGGACAGCCTCGCCTTACGCAATCTGAAAATGTAAAGGCATTTGAGCTTGAATGGTCCGAATGGCTTGGCGTAAAGCACAGCGTATTTGTAAATTCCGGGGCATCCGCAAATTTCATTACTATGGCTGCTGTAAAGCATCTTTACGGTCTTGGAGAAGTCGTTGTTCCTCCTCTTACATGGGTGTCGGACATCGTTTCTGTTATTCAGAATGGCTTTAAACCGGTATTTGTGGATATCAACCCAAAAAATTTTTGTATGAATGATGAGCAGGTTATTGCCAAACTTACAGACAAAACCAAAGCAGTATTTTTGACCCATGTACAGGGTTTCAACGGTTTGACGGATCGATTGCTTGATGTACTCGACAAAAAGAATATTCCGCTTATTGAAGATGTTTGCGAGTCTCACGGTGCCACATTCAAAGGGAAAAAACTTGGATCTTACGGGCTTGCTTCCAATTTCTCCTTTTACTTTGCCCATCATATGAGTACTATAGAAGGAGGTATGGTATGCACGAATGACAGGACCATTTATGAAACATGTCGCATGTTGCGTTCGCATGGTATGGTACGCGAGATCGAAGATAACAGCTTGAAAGAAAAATACATAATGGAAAACCCGGAACTAAGCTCTGATTTTATCTTTGCTCTCCCCGCTTACAATATGCGCAATACAGAAATCGGTGCGGTGTTCGGCAGAAACCAGCTAAAGCGTCTTAACAAAAACAATGCCAGGCGCAGGAGAAATTTTGAAATTTTTCTTAATAACCTTGATCCAGCCAAGTACAGAACCGATTTTGATCTGGAGGGAAGCTGCAACTATGCCTTTAATCTGGTCATAAAGAAACCTGATCCTCAATTTAGAGATAAAGTTGAAAAGGCTATGCGAGATGTCGGTGTTGAGTTCCGGCGCGGCAGTTCAGGCGGTGGCAATCAGCTCAGGCAGCCGTATCTTAAAGGGATTGTGCCAGAAAACGAATTTGAAAAATATCCCGAAATGGAACATGTTCATTTCTACGGCTATTATATGGGCAATTATCCTGATTTGGAAGAACAAAAAATTCTTGATCTTTGTTCTTTACTCAACCGCATCTGAAACAATATAAAGGAAAACCACTGTGACACTAATGGATTCAGTCCTGTTAATGGGTGTTATCTCTTATGCCTAAGCCAAGAATATCCATCGTAATGCCTACGTTTAACACCGTAAGATTCATTAAAGATGCCCTGGACAGTATAGTGCGACAATCCTTTAAGGAATGGGAACTTATTATCATGGATGGCGCTTCTACTGACGGGACGCTTGATGTCGTTGCCAGACTTGATCATCCGAACATACGAGTGTTTTCGGAGCCGGATGAAGGGGCGTTTCATGCAATAACCAAGGGTTTTGAAAAGGCTATCGGTGATTATTTCATGACTATGTGTGCTTCTGATGGATATATTGATAATGACTGGCTTCAATTGTGTGTTGATGCGCTGGACTCGGATCCTGAAGTTTCACTTGTTTGGGGTATCCCTGCACTGTGTACAGAAGATGGTAGCATAGGCGGGGCACATCCTGCTTTTGCACAGTTCCTGAAAAGGCGAACAATAGTCAGTCGGCTATTTCGCATGTTGGAATGGAAGAATCGCAACTGGATACCACAAAACATCAAGCGAGGGATTCTAAGGCGGTTCGGGGTTGACGATATTCAGAAGAAGAACTGGTTGTTTTTCTGGCTTGATACTGGATTGTGGTTTCCTGATCTCAACATGTGCTATCGTCGATTGGTCTATGAGAAGTGTATGCCACCCTATCAACTGGGCAGCTATGTTATCGATGAGTATATGCCTTTTTACTTCAACTTTAATCGACAAGGGTTTTTACCGCTTTGCATTCCGAGGATTGCAAATTTTGGTCGAACACATGAGGGACAGACTGGAAGAGCTCGTCCCGCTGAACTGCATAAAATAATAGAGAAGTACCTTTTAAGGGTGCAAAACTATTCAAAGGGCTTACGCAAAGGGAAGGTGACTCACGAGTTTCGCGGTAAGGATGGCGAAGTGATAGGCCGGTACAGTTGTAAACTGTAATAACTTATTTTCAATATCATGTCAGGCTGCATTAATCTTTTCTGGCATGTACATGATATCCAAAACATAAAAGATCCGATGAGCCTTTGTCTCTCTTGCTGAAACGCGAGAGCATTCGCAGTGTGATTAAAACACTCAGTCGTTCAAGGAGCCCGGGCTTGCTTTTTGAGTAACGTTTTGAAATAGATCCTATCCTGTCAATTTCCTGCGCGACAAATTCGAAGAAATTACCGTTTGGAGCTATTTCGATAATTTTAAATCCATTTGCTGTCAGATGTTTTTCATACCAATATCTATTAAAACCTGTACTGAAGTGATATGGAGAAAAATGTGTCAGTGAACAGAATGGAGCTGTGAGAATCAAGTGACCTTTTGGTTTGATCAAACGCGAGAATTCCTTTATTGCCTGAACAGGATCGGGCAAATGTTCCAGGACTTCTATACACATTATGGCGTCAAAAGATGAGTCGGGTTCAGGAATAGAGGTAATATCACTGACTATGTCTAACTTTCCATAATCGAACTTTCCCATTTGCAGTCCCGCAGAGTCACCTTGTCCATCGTACTCTCCAAAGTCTTGTGAGACATAGTTCAAATGCTCGCAGAATTTGCGATACTGTTGAGTTCCAGCGCCCGCATCTAATATTCTACTGTTGTCAGGGATGGATTTAAGCGTTTCTTCTAACCAGCGTTCACGCGTGCTCTCATTGCTTTTGCCAACAGATGGCCGAACAGATTTTAAAAGGTTTTTTATGCTCATTTACTTCCTTATGACTTTACAGCCAATGGCTTGTGTCGATGATTATTTAATCATAACAATAACAAAGTGGAATATTTGCGTCAATATTTGCGTGGATTTTTCTTGCAGAATTTTCATTTAATTCTATCCTACGAGCATATATGATTGATAGTTGTCTTGATCGTTCTGCCAGAGAGAGAACATAAGCCTAAAGCAGAATATATTTTCTGTTGCCTTGGCTCAGGCCGAGTGCTTTTTCGTCCATGCTCAACAGTTTTTTTGTCTGTTTTTTGTCTTGACAACGGGGAGTATCTCATCCAAATTATAAAAATTTAATATGCAAGTCTTAAAAAGGAAGAAGTTATAACATCTTGAAATGTCAAAAAAATACAGAAAGCCATAATAAGTCTGTTGTTGCATTAAGTCACGAAGGTCAGTTCGAAATATGCGACAAGGTCTTATATTGTGGTCATAATGGGGGGTTTTTTTCAAACTGTACAGTTACACTTTGGAATCTAACTGAACTATACCACAAGCAGAATCTAATGCCAAGTCGAATAGATTTTTCAAGAGCTTTTAGTTTTTACAGAACCCAAGCTGAGAAAAACAAAGAGGTTGATTTATACCCATTTTTCTTTAAGACTAACATTAATGATTCAATAAAGTTGAGAAAACGAATATCAAAAGTGGATCATCATGGAATATATAAATTTATAGATTTTTTCTCATATAATCTATTGATAAAGCAATATTTTGAGTTGAGTGAGCCTGTCTTGAAAATTCAAAATATGCTTAAAGAAAAATATGATATAGAACCATCAAGAACAATCGCAGTAATTTATAGAGGTACTGATAAACACAGAGAAGTCAAAATAGCGAGTCCTGAGTTATACTTACGAAAAGCCAAAAAGCTTCTATACTACAATCCAAACAACAAAGTCCTGATACAAACTGATGACATAAAGGTTAGGGATTTATTTGTAGATTCTTTGGGCGAAAAATGCTTTTTCTTTCAAGAGATGCCAGTTACTGATGGAGCAACTGCGATACATGAGCTTAATGAAGAAATTCTACAAATGAGTAAAATGCAGTTTGCACGATTATTATTATCTGTAACTCATTTTTTATCAAAATCTAATTATATTATCAACTATACAGGAAATATGGCTCTCTGGATCTGCTTGTTTCGAGGGAATTCAGAGAACGTGTTTCAGTTTGATAGATCAGGTAAATTGGTTAAATCCTGGCAACAGATGGTTCATGTGTTAAAATATGGTTTGGGAAGTAGCTTATAGTACTTTTTCCCACAATTCCAACGACAATGCTTTCAAAGCAATTGAGATTTTTAGAATTTTGGTGCTCAAGATAAAGACTTTAGAGACAAAATTGTTGATATGCGTTTTGTTAGCGTTCGTTAGGAAGATCAAATTAATACTGACAGCCTATTTGTTTAGCGAGATTTTTCAAAGAGTTATATGCCGCCTTTTAAATTCAAAACCAATTTCCTGATGTGCGCTTTCATTCATAAAACCATATAGATTCCTAAAATCCATTTGATAACCTTTTTGCCACTGTTCCAGTAAAAAGTCCTGGTGAACATTTCCGCATAAATTCTTATTTTCTTCCTGTACCTTATTGCATGGGATGTTGACAATTCTCGATTTTTTGTATGCCACTCCCAGACGAAATAAAAAAAAACGACGAAATTTCTGCAATTGATCTTCAAGAGTGTTTGGCGCTGAAAAATCAATTAATTGTATCATTGCGGTAATTTCCTGTGTTGAAAAAAAATGCCCGTCGAGAGAGACTGGATAAGACCAGTCATGAACCCCTTGATTCCATTTCCAGACAATTTTGTCCTTATCATCTATGACATCCGCCATCAATTCAGGCAAAGGTTGCTCTTTTTGAACTGTATAGCATTTTTTTAAGTTCAGTCCCATTCGCAATGTTGGAACGAATTTATCAGTATCGAATTTAACAAAATCTTCAATATTAAAATCTTCGATAAAAAGGATGTCATCTACCAGAAAAAACACCTTTTCAGCTGTGAGTGACCCAAGAAGATTGAGGATGTCCGCGCGGAAAGAGTAATCATTACTTTGTTTTA
>JASEIZ010000008.1:19961-21873 GCA_030017395.1 Desulfobacterales bacterium
GTTTTATGAATGAAATTTGATGGCTGGAAAATAATGAATTTATTTCCTCGTATGCTTTTTGATGAGATGGATCTGTTGTCTGGTATAATACATAAAGCGGTACAGGTGAAGCAACCTTTTCGTAATATGTAGTCAGCAGCGCATGTAGCTGAAGGGCTCTGTTTTTTGAGAAGACAATACATTCAGCCGGGTATTCGCCGGATTTATTTGCCCACTTAGTTTTTGATTCATATAGCGAAGCAAACGCATTTCTCTCCCACAACATTGATGCGTCTTGAAGCGTGAGCTTAAAAGGTTTCAAAACAAAATTTATGAATTTTCGCGTAGTTGACATAGTTTATACTTTTAACCCATTTTTTTTATTATCGCTGCTATTTTGCGTTTTAAATGGCCTAACAAGCGAAATTTTGCGAAGCAAAAATCTCTTTCCTGGCGGCAGGCAGTCGCATACCGGCTGTTTTCAGGATACGAAAGGGGACTTGGTATTCCTCTAACCCCATTTAGGGCGGAATCCATGACCTGTGCTTTCATTTCATATTTCCCTTTTTTGTCAAGTTTGGGATAATAACCATTGAGGGTTTCTCGGTAAAGCATATAAGGTTCTTTCATAAGCCAGATTTTGCCAAGAGCACCGAGACGGAGCCATAATTCATAATCTTCAGCAATTGAAGGGCAGAGGGTTTCACTGAACAATCCTGCCTGTTCCAAAGCAGTCCGTTGCACAACAGCAGAGGAAAGAATAATCCAGTTTGCCCGGAGAAACGTTTCATATGATATTTCCCCAAAGGGAGCCTTGTCAAAATATATAGGCAATGAGTAATTTTTCTCTTTTGTTGATTTCCGGCGAAAACCGTTGCAACCCAGCAGTACGCAATCTGGTTGTTGTTCCAAAAATGCTACCTGTTGTTCAAGTTTTTCAGGTAACCAGATGTCATCATCGTCTAAAAAAGCAACATATTTTGCGGTTCCATACCTTATAGCACGATTTCGCGGAGTTGCCGGGAAGCCCGCATGTTTTCCAGGCAGATATATAAAGCGATCGTCTTCAAGAAAAGAATTGATGGCAGCCAATGTTTCTTTAGTCTCACCATCTTCCGCTATCCAGCATTGCCAGTTTGAAAAAGTTTGATCCTGCACACTTTTTAGTGTTTCTGGTAGAATATCATGGCGATTATATGTTGCTATAATTATGTCAACGGTTGTCTCGTTCATTGGTTTTAACACATTTCTTGGTTCAGTAATTGCTTTGCTTTTTGGTTATATTGTGATGCTGTTAGTTTCCGTGTTAATTTGCCACAATATGGTCATAATTGCAAATATTGTATAGAGAACAATTGCTTGCGGACCGAACATGCCATCCGCAAACAATTCCTGTATGAAAACACCAATGAATGCAGCCATTATACAGATTCCCCAGTCTCTGATAAAATCATCTTTCCCGTATAGTATTATCTTCCAGCCAAGACGAACAAAGATAAAATAGATAAATAGAAACAATACAAGGCCTACAACGCCTGTTCTGACAGCCACATCCGCAAAAGAATTATGGGGCGATCTAATCATTTCTCCTTTTTGCTGATATTGAGGGGGTATCTTTGCGTTATATTTTACCAGATCAATAAAATCGCTATATCCATATGTTTGCATCCCAAACCCTATTCCGGTTATAGGATAATCTTTGATAATTTCTAATGTTGTGAGATTTATACCTACTCTTATATCCTTTAAAGCAGCATTGAATGAAAGGCGTGACTTTAATGCAGGAACAGATGTTACGGCTATCAAGGAGAAGGTTATAAGGAATACAACTAATAATCTGTTTCTTTTAATAAAAAATACAATAAGTGCAACAAATACCGCAACAAATACCGCAACAAACGAACCTCTTGACATTGTTAAATATGTTGCCGTG
>JASEIZ010000090.1 GCA_030017395.1 Desulfobacterales bacterium
GGGCAGGCTTATCAAGTCCGGCATGACGATTTCGGGACTTTTTACGAGTTCATCATATTCGGTGAGTGCTAAACGATTATATAAAGCATACAAACATTACATTTTTGTTTTCAACATTTTTTATGTGTGGTATTTAAAAGGAAAATCATACAATTACTTATTGCCGAGGACGCTTAGCGCTCTATTTTTGGCGATACTTGATAAGAATTAAAAGTGAATGGATTTAAGAGAGCTTCTTGTTGTGGATTGGTTAGTCAATCATACATTGAAACTTGATACACACCTTGGTCGCTTTATAAAAAGGAAAAAAAAGGTGTCATATCTTGACGGGCTGTTGTCCGAACCTCAATATCGACGCGAACCCGTATGCCTGGCTGAAAAAGGGCAAATAACAGTTGGAAGGTTGAGAGAAAATGGTTTCAGAAGATATCGGATTGGTTGAGATTGTAAAACAGATTGTAACTGTTGATGAAAAATGGATAAAAAAGGCGCGTGAAAGAACAGCTCAACTGGTGATGCCTGCCAGGGCACTTGGAAGGCTGCACGACATATCGGAACGTTTATGCGGTATCCAAGAAACCCTTAAACCTTCGATAGAGCGCAAAGCTTTTATGGTGATGGCCGGAGACCACGGCGTTGTGAAGGAAGGGGTAAGCGCTTTTCCCCAGGAAGTAACAGGTGAGATGATAAAAACCTTTTTAAACAACGGCGCAGGCATCAATGTTCTTGCAGGTCAGGTTAGTGCGGATGTTTTTGTGGTTGATATGGGTATTGTTTTCGACCTTGACCCTGACACACTAAATGGAAGGGATCGTTTTTTTATAAAAAAGGTGGCAAAAGGCACGGCCAATCTTTCCCGGGGACCTGCCATGACCCGTGAACAGGCGGAAAAGTCGATATTAACAGGGTTTCAACTTGCTGCTGGCCTTTTTAATAAAGGGGTACAGATTCTCGGTACAGGCGATATGGGAATAGGTAATACCACCCCTTCTGCGGCCATCGGGACAGTCCTTACAGGCAGTCTCGTAGAAGAGATGGCTGGCCGCGGGACAGGTGTGGATGATAAAGGTCTTTTCAGAAAGCAGGAAGCGATACGCAAAGGGATCGAGATAAACCATCCAAACAGGGAAGACGGCCTCGATGTTCTTTCAAAACTCGGGGGTTTCGAGATCGGCGGCATTGCCGGTTGTATTCTGGCGGGTGCATATCATAAACGACCTGTAGTAATTGACGGATTTATTTCAACTGCCGGAGCGCTTGTCGCTCACGCACTTTGCTCTGCGGTTGTGGATTACCTGTTTGCCGGGCATTGCTCCGAAGAGCCTGGCCACAGGTTAATGCTGGAGCATCTTGGGCTCCAACCGATTCTTGACCTTGGCATGCGTCTTGGAGAAGGTACCGGCGCCGCTCTTGCCATGTGTATAATTGAAGGCGCTGTGCATATTTTTACAGACATGCTTACTTTTGAACAAGCCGGTGTTACCGGCAAGGAATAATAATACGGACATAAAAATTCTTGACTTCATAATATAAATAGTTTAGAAAATATAAGTAACCGTTTACGGTTTACAGTTATCGGTTCACGGTTGAAATCAATATCCAAAATGCTTTAATCGTTGCATAGTTCATTGAAAAAACTGTGAACTGTGAACCGGCAACCGTGAACTATTACAAATATAGTTTAGGTGCTCATATCGAGCTTAATAGGGAACCCTGTGCGAAGCAGGGACGGGCCCGCCGCTGTAATCCTCTCCTTTTTTCAAAAAAAGGAACCTTTTTAGCATTTATACGCCACTGTTCTTATAAAGAGACCTTTGAAAAATGTTCAATTTTGTTCAATCTCAAGGAAGGCGAAAAATTTAACTGCAGGAATACATCAAGTATTTCGAAGCTTAAAATTTGAGCCTGACGCCGAGAGTGGGCAAAAGGGGGCGTTTTGCAAAGGTCTTCAGGAATGGGAAGGCTGCTAAAAAGGCGGGAGAGTCAGAAAACCTGCCTAAGCATACGGACAAGCTTTTTTAAAAAGCTATATATAGGCATGACTTTCGTGGACCGAGATATGCCGCAAGATCAGAGGACAAAAAAGGGACATCCCCGGATCGATTTAATATCGGTTCGGGGATTTTTTTTGCAATCTGTCAGATCAAGGAAGCCGGTCAGATGCCGGCGCTGCCCCGCAACTGTAGGCGGAACGAAAACCACATAAAGAAGTGATTAGTGGACAGTGACCAGAAAAAAACTGGCGCTGCAACTAACACCGGCCACTGGACTAAACAGTTGTTCCCTGACCACTAAACACTGGTCACCGACAACTGCCTTTCCGGGAAGGCGTGGAGAGTAGGAATTGCCGCAAGCCAGGAGACTTATCTGATGGATCAAACAACAATTCTGACCGAGGGGAAAGGAGAAAAAATGAAGAAGTTATTAAGTTGTGCGGCAGTATTATTAGTATTTATGTTTTTAGGCTTACCTATGACGATTTTTGCGCAGGAAGAGGGGGCTGTTGTAACAATGGAAGAGGTGGTGGTAACGGCAACCAGAGATAAAGAAGAGATTCGCAAAATTCCGGCGAATGTAAGTGTTATCACGGCGAAAGATATTGAAGAATCCGGAGCTACAAGTATTGTAGAAGTACTGGAAAATTTAGAAAGTATTAATTTTGTGAGCTGGAGCGGTAACCCTTCTCAGGCATATATAGACATGCGTGGTTTTGGAGGAGACAATCCCTTCGGCAAGACCCTGGTAATGCTGGATGGCAGAAGGCTGAACAGGCCGGATATGTCGGGTATAAACTGGCTTCAAATACCTATCAGTAATATTGAAAAAATAGAAGTTGTCAGAGGCGCCAGCAGTGTTCTGTATGGTGACACCGCTGTTGCCGGTGTAATAAATATTATTACAAAAAGGGGTGTGGGGAAACCTAAGGTAAACGCTTCGGTCATAGTCGGAAGTTATGGTCTGCATGATGAGAGGGCTGGCTTAATCGGCTCTTATGACAGGCTCTCGTATGCCCTGACCGGTGAAAACCAGAAAACATTTGGTTACAGAGAGAGGTCAAAGTTTGCATCGAAGGGGGCTGGATTAAATCTGGGTTATGACGCAAGCGATTATTTTAATGTTTCTTTTGGAGCTTTATTTAATCGAACAGATTTTGATTTGCCAGGTTCGCTTACAAAGGCACAGAAAGAAGAAAACCCAAGGCAGGCCGGCGACTTAAATGATGACGGATCAAATGAATATGTCAATGCTAACTTAAAAATGGAATCTTTTTTTGGAGATTTCGGAAATTTCAACATTAACTTTATGTATGGGAAGAAAGATATTACAGCTGATACGGCATCGTGGGGTACATATGCCGTTACAGACATTAACACCTATGGTGTAACCCCAAGATATATTTATGAAGAAGAATTCTTCGGTCACAAAAATAAAGTGATTTTAGGATTTGATTATTATTATGAGACACTGGATAAAGATAAATTCAATGATAAGGAAAAACAAAATAAAACTCGTGAGGCTGAATTAGCTAAGGAAAGTATGGGATGCTATATTCGTAATGAATTTAACATTTTAGATGAACTGATATTGAATATGGGATACCGGAATGAAAGAACAAAAGTAAAAGGCAAAGAAACAAAAATGTCGGATAGCTCCATAATTTTTGATGACAAAAAAGTTCATAAAGGTGAAGCTTATGAAGCTGGCCTTGTTTATTTAATAGGAAAAAATTCAAAGGTATTTACAAAACGTGCCACCGTATACAGATACCCGTTTCTTGATGAGCAGGCAGCTTATTCCGGTTATGGATCAGACCAGTTCTTAACCGATCTTGAGAAAGAAAAAGGTAAAACTGTTGAAGTGGGCACCCAGTTTAATCCCGTTAAGAACATGAAGATTGGGTTAACTCTTTTTAGAATAGATATGGAAGATGAAATTGTATACAATAGCTCTACATGGCAAAACGAAAATCTGGATAAAACAAGACATGAAGGAGCCGAATTTTCCATTTCATATAAATTAGAAAAGCTGGGCAAATTCTATTCTAATTTTACCTATCATGACGCAGAATTCAGGGAAGGGGAGAATATTGGCAAGAAATTGCCTTTAGTTCCCGAAGAAATGGCCAATGTCGGGGTGGAAATATATCTTCCAGGCGCTTTTACATTGCGTCCCGAGATGCGATATACAGGAAAATGCTATCAGGGTGGCGATAATTCAAACACTTCTGAACAAATGGACGATTATATACTGTATGATCTTTTTCTGTTCTATAAACCCGAATTTGACAAGTTAAAAATATCTGTATTTTTGGGTGTTGAAAATCTCGCAGACGAAAAGTATTCTGTTATATCGTGGGGTGGTTATTACCCGCAACCAGGGATTACCGCAAAGGGCGGTATCTCTTTTATGTTTTAGTTACTATAATTATCAATGGAGGAAAAGTTTAATTTTCCTCCATTGATGAAAAAAAGAAACTATTGAGAGGAAAACATGAAAGGATACATCCAGGTTTACACAGGCAATGGCAAGGGCAAAACAACGGCTGCTTTCGGACTTGCCCTGCGTGCTGCCGGCGCAGGCTTAAAAGTATATATCGCCCAGTTTGTCAAGGGAATGAAATACAGTGAGCTATATAGCCTGGCAAAGCTGTCGGAGTTTATTACATTAAAACAATACGGCAGGGACTGTTTTATTAACAAAGACCCTGACAAAGAAGATATTCAGGCCGCACAGGAAGGGCTCAAAGAGGTCAAAGAGATCATGTGTTCCGGCAAGTATCAGATGATCATCCTTGATGAGGCTAATATTGCCACTTATTATAATCTTTTTTCCGTGGAGGAGTTGCTGGATTTCATGCAGGCAAGACCGGAAGATGTCGAGCTGGTTATTACAGGCAGAAATGCAGATCCCAGGATTATTGAAGATGCTGATCTGGTAACGGAGATGAAGGAGATCAAGCACTACTATCAAAAGGGCGTGCAGGCAAGGGATGGAATTGAGAAATAAGAGGTGAAGTTAATGTGAATTACAATGTTAAATTGTTACGGTTGGAGGAATAATGCTGGAAATATTTATTAGCGGCGGGCCGGTAATGTATCCGCTTTTAGCCTGTTCGGTTATTGTGATGACCGTTATTATAGAAAGGATAATCTTCTGGGTCAGAGTGAATAGGAATCGCAACCAGCTTCTTGTGGATGAAGTCCTTGAACTTTGTAGAACAGGGGATTGGGAGGCGGTTAGGGAAAGAACAGCAGGATCAAAAGACTATATTACCAAGATTCTAATAACAGGTATTCTGCACCGTGAATTTTCCATGACCAGAGCTATGGAATCGGCCGGCGCCGAAGAGATCAAGAGGATGCGAAGGTATATGGGGGTGATAGATACTATGATTACCGTGGCCCCACTTTTGGGTATTTTCGGTACGGTGCTCGGAATTATTACATCCTTTGATGTATTGGGGACAACCGGCATTGAACATCCTGAAGCTGTCACAGCGGGAATAGCTCAGGCTTTGATTACAACTGCAACAGGGCTTGGCATTGCTATCCTTTCGGTTTTTCCATACAATTACTTTAATTCGCGGGTTGAAAATGCCGTTCTTTCCATAGAAAAATACGCTACCAGCCTGGAGATTGTATATGAAAAACTGGTGCAGAGTTCAGCCACACAAAAGGGAGGTGAATAATGAAGCTCGGCCTTCAATTAAACAGAAAGGCTCGCATTGAAATGCTTCCCCTTATTGATATTGTTTTTCTGGTTCTGGTGTTTTTCATATATGCAATGCTATCTATGGCCGTGCATCGCGGCTTGCCGGTTACCCTTCCTTTATCTTCAACCGCAAAGATCGATAAAACAATAGTTTTATCTGTTACAGTTAAAGCAGATGGAACGGTTTTTGTTGATAAAAAACCAGTTTCTCTGGATAGTTTAATGGAAGAATTAAAGGAAGCGGTTAAAAGTGATAATAATGCCGGCGTTCTTCTTTTTGCAGATCGCTACCTGTCATATCAGAAACTTTTTAATATCATGGATTGTATCAGAATGGCAGGTATAACTAAAATTTCTCTTCAGGCAGAGGCTGACAACTAACCGTGAGACCAATAATTTTTTCTGGTTTACTGGCGATCGGAATACATGGTTTGCTTTTAGGAGTAGAGTTTGATCGACTCAGGCAGAAGCATTTATATCAGCCGGAGAACAGAGCTATTACCATGACGCTGGCGTATATACAGCCACAGATAGTACAGACAAAACCGGTTGTAAAAAAATCTTTTGATGTGAGCATTGTAAGTCCGAAACAGCAGGAAAAACCTCTGATATCCAAAAAAAAAGTCATGGTTTCCGTTGAGCCTGAGAAAGCAACTTTTAATGAAGAACCTGAAACTCAAGAAGAGATTATTTATCACGATTCTAATTCAACACATCAAAAAGCAGATGTTGAAGTTGCGATAGCCGTTGATATCAAGAAGAATACTCCTGTTGTTAGAAAGGCCTTCCCATTATACAGACTAAATCCGCCTCCAAAATATCCCAGGCCGGCAAGAAAAAGAGGTTATCAGGGCACTGTGGTTTTAGATGTTCTGGTTGATCAAAACGGAAGGGTAGGCGACCTTCGATTATTTACATCAAGCGGCCATTCAATCTTAGACAGAAAGGCAATGGAATCAGTAAAAGTGTGGCTTTTTGAGCCTGGAATGAAAGGTGATAAAAAGCTTGATATGTGGGTTAGAGTGCCGGTCCGTTTTAGCCTTGTGAAATGAATTATCTGAAAGTCTATAGAGTTACGAGTATTATGCGTAAATCCATAACATTTGTGTTTGTCGGATCGGTTATCAGCAGATCGCCAAGTTTTTGAAAAAAGTGATAAGAGTCGTTGTTTGTCAGAAAATGGCCGGGATTAAGTCCCATGTCAACGGCTCTTGACAAAGTATTTGTATCAGCTATCGCTCCTGCGGCATTTGTGGGCCCGTCTGTGCCGTCTGTGCCCCCGCTTAGAATAACAATATTTTTTGTGCCTGCAATGTCTATTGCTGCGGCCAGCGCAAATTCCTGATTTCTTCCTCCAAGACCTTCCCCCTTGATAGTTACAGTTGTTTCTCCGCCGGAAAGTATACACGCAGGCGAGGGAATTGGATTGCCTGTTTTAATGATTTCTTTGGCTATGGCGCTGAGAACATGCGCCACATGGGTTGTATCGCCCTGGATCATGGAGGAAAGAATAATAGTGTTATAACCAAGGCTTTTGGATTTTTTCTTTGCCGCTGTTATGGCTTCAATATTACTGCCTATAATTATATTTCGTGCTTTTTCAAAAACCGGATCGTCTGTTTTGGGTGTTTCCGGCACCATGCCAGAAATCCCGTCTTTTATATGTTTTACAACAGATTTTGGCAATTTTTTTAGGATGTTGTATTTATCAATAATTTTCATGCAATCGTCGAAACCACTTGAATCCGGTACAGTAGGCCCTGATGCGATAACATCCGGATTATCACCGACAACGTCTGAAAGTATCAGCGATACGAGCGATGCAGGGTAGGCGGCTTGAGCCAGTCTTCCTCCTTTTATCATGGAAATATGCTTTCTTAACGTGTTAATTTCGTGAATAGTTGCTCCGCAGGAAAGAAGTATTTTTATTGTATCCTGTTTGTCTTTTAATGTAAGGCCTGGTGAGGGGAGGGGAAGCAGGGCGGAACCACCACCTGAAATAAGGCATAAAATCAGGTCGTTTTCACCTGCATTGTTTACAAGATCGATAATGGCTTTAGCGCCCTGTCGCCCGTTTTTATCAGGAACAGGGTGCCCCGCCTCTATCAGTTTGATTCGAGCAAGTTTGCTTGTATGCCCGTATTTGACATTGATGATGCCCTTTGTAATCCTGTTTCCAAGAATGTTTTCTATTTCTGCGGTCATGGGGGCTGTTGCTTTTCCAGCCCCGATTACAAAGATATTTTTATACTCAGAAAGATCGTAACGCAGACCAGCGATAAAAAGATGGTTGTTTTCAAGTCTGCAATATCTCTTTACAGCGATGCCTGGATCGACGGCACACAGCCCCG
>JASEIZ010000091.1:0-1817 GCA_030017395.1 Desulfobacterales bacterium
TGAAGCTTCTGCAGGCTATGATAGACCAGACCCAGCAGAATGTTTCAGGGGTTGTGCGTTTAGAGCTATATAAGGGAAACTGCCGTGTTCTTGGGCGTAAATCCGATCGGTCACTTTACAGCGAGGATTTTGCAACATTTGAAAAAGACAGCGTTTTCAGCCAGAAAGATGCCGAAGGGTTTATCCGGCTTAATGCGCTAAGATTGCGTATTCAGAGTATGCTGATTGCTGATTGATGACTGTCGATTGATGATTGAAGGAATTCTATTAATTTTATAAAAAAAGGCGGCTACCAACTTAAAGTCCTATAGCTCGTTTGGGAAACGAGCCCTACATAATTTAGGGCAGCATATTTGATTAATTAAAAGCGCAATTTATGCCCTTGCTAAGTATATGTGGCAATTCCACAATCAAGCAAAAGCTAATGAGTTGCTAACCGATTGAATTTACAGCCTCTCCCAACTTGCGTTGGTAGCCAAAAAGACAGAGCGAAGCGATTCCATCAATCGACAATCGACAATCATCAATTTTTTGTGGGGTTATATATGACAGAAAAGCCGTGGGGCGGCAGATTTTCAGAAAAAACAGATAGAGGCGTAGAGTTTTTTACCTCTTCAATAGATGTAGATAAGCGGCTTTATGCTTATGATATTGAAGGCAGTATCGCTCACTGCAGTATGCTTGCAAAGGCGTCGATTATTACGGAAGAGGATGCTTCATTAATAATCCAGGGCCTTAGCAATATAAAAAGGGAAATTGAGAGAGGAAAATTCCTGTTTGATGAAGGTCTGGAGGATATCCATATGCATATTGAATCCAGACTTCTTCATGTAGCCGGAAAGGTTGCGCAAAAGCTTCATACTGCGAGGAGCCGTAACGACCAGGTGGTTCTTGATGTGCGTATGTATTTGAGAGATGAGGCAGCAAAGATTATTAAAAGCCTTGTTGACCTGAAAAAAGGTATTTTGTTATTTGCCAAGACCAACATTGATACAATTTTGCCTGGATATACCCATCTGCAAAAGGCGCAGCCGGTGCTTTTGGCTCATCATATGATGGCTTATTATGAGATGTTTCTGCGGGATGCGGACAGATTCAGAGACTGCCTGAAACGGATAAATGTAATGCCGCTTGGAAGTGGAGCTCTTTCCGGCACAACGTTTCAGATCGACAGAGATTACACGGCCAAGCTTCTTGGATTTAAAGAAGTGTCGAGAAACAGTATAGATTCTGTGTCGGACAGAGATTTTATTATTGAATTTTTATCAGCGGCAAGTATATGCATGATGCATTTCAGCCGTTTATCGGAAGAATTGATTTTATGGTCCACATCTGAATTCGGTTTTATCGAGCTTCCCGATTCATTTGCAACCGGAAGCAGCATCATGCCTCAAAAGAAAAATCCTGATGTTCCTGAACTGGTTCGCGGGAAAACCGGTCGTGTTTTTGGAAACCTGATTGCCCTTTTATCTATTATGAAATCATTACCGCTTGCTTATAATCGCGACATGCAGGAGGATAAAGAGCCTTTGTTTGATACGATTGACACTTTAAAAGCTTGCATTGATATATATCAATCCATGCTTCCCAATCTGAAAATCAACAAAGAAACGATGCATAAAGCCGCAACCAAAGGATTTTTAAATGCAACAGATTTGGCTGATTATCTTGTAACAGAAGGAATGCCGTTTCGGCAGGCTCATGCCTGCGCAGGCAAGGCGGTAATCTATGCACTGGATAATGGTAAAGAACTGCATGAACTTACACTAAAAGAGTTAGAATCTTTTTCAACTCTTATTAAAAAGGATGTTTTTAAA
>JASEIZ010000091.1:1827-8058 GCA_030017395.1 Desulfobacterales bacterium
TAGATCAGATGATAAACCGCAGGAAATCTTTTGGCGGAACTGCCAGAGAAAATGTAATTGAGGCTATAAAGGAAGCGGAAAAGAGTCTTAATGTTTTGGAGCACGCTGATGAATGAAAATTTTAGCAGAAGTCTGATTGCTATCCTATCAATTCTGCTCTGCATTGTTGTTTTCCCCGCCGGATGCGGCAGAAAGGCAGCGCCTGTTCCCCCTGGTCAGGTCAAACCGCCTGTAGTCGATGATTTAAGCTCAAGCATAGATGGTGATATGATTGAGCTTGCCTGGACTATTCCTGATGAAGAGGGGAAGGTCGCATCAGGCTTGGGCGGTTTTATTGTATATATGTCAAAAACATCTCTTTCCGAGTCCGACTGTAAAGGGTGCCCCGTGCTTTTTAAGAAAATCGCCGATATTCCTATCAAAGAAAAAGATATAAATAAAAAAATAACCTACAGGGAAACCATGGAAAAGGGCTACAGGTATATTTACAAGGTAACCGTTTATACAAAAACAGGAGCTTCTGGCAAAGACTCCAATTATATAGAACTTGATCACTAACCAGCAGCAATCTTATGCATCATTTTAATTATCGTGACAATGAACTCTATTGCGAAGATGTTCCGGTTAAAAAGATTGCCGAAGAAGTAGGCACACCTTTTTATTTATACAGCCACGCTACGTTAAAGCGTCATTTTATGGCTTTTAATGAGGCCTTTGACGGCACAAGAAGGCTTGTATGTTTTTCGGCAAAGGCAAATACCAATCTTGCTATTTTAAAACTTTTTGAAAGTCTTGGAAGCGGCCTTGATATTGTTTCAGGAGGGGAACTCTATCGCGGATTAAAAGCCGGCTTTCAGCCCAATAGAATTGTCTATTCAGGCGTTGGAAAACGCATAGATGAGATCGACTACGCTCTTAATACGGGCATCCTGATGTTTAACGTCGAGTCTCTTGAAGAGCTTGAACTTATAAACAAAAGAGCCGGCCTTTTAAAATTGAAAGCTCCTATTGCAATTCGTGTAAATCCTGATGTTGATCCTAAAACACATCCATATATTTCAACAGGTCTGAAAAAAAACAAATTCGGCATTGACATTGAGACGGCAATCGAAGGCTATAAGGTTGCAAAGAGCTTAAAGAATATTAATGTGATCGGAATCGACTGTCATATTGGATCGCAGATTACTGAGGTGCAGCCATTTATAGATGCTTTGAAAAGCATCAAGGTATTGATAAACAGACTGAGGGATTTGAAAATTGAAATAAAATACCTTGATATAGGCGGTGGCCTTGGAATAACCTATAATGATGAATCTCCTCCTGAGCTTAACGATTATGCAGGAGCAATAGTTAAATCTCTTGAAGGGATGCCGCTTCAACTTATTTTAGAGCCAGGCAGAGTCATTGTCGGAAACGCGGGGATACTGGTTACCAGGGTTCTTTATAGAAAACAGGGCAAAGACAAGGAGTTTATAGTTGTTGATGCGGGCATGAACGATCTGGCGCGTCCGAGCCTTTATAACGCATTTCATGCGATTAAACCGGTTGTAAAGTCTGAAGATGAACCGATAAAGGCGGACGTTGTAGGACCTATTTGTGAGAGTGGAGATTTTCTGGCTGCAGATCGCAGGATTTCTAATGTAAAAAAAGACGATCTTCTTGCAGTGATGAGTGCCGGCGCTTACGGATTTGTGATGTCATCCAACTATTGTTCAAGGCTTAAGCTTGCAGAGATTATGGTAAGGGATGACAAGTTCCATGTTATCAGGGCACGCCAAGATTACGAGGATTTAATTAAAGGGGAGTCTATACCGCCGTTTCTGTAAAATGGAGAATTTAATGGGTCAGATTGCTTTCTACAAAATGAGCGGAAGCGGGAATGATTTTATCATAATTGACAACAGAGATAAGGTTGTTGACGAGAAGAATCTAAAGCCGTTTATCGAAAAAATATGCCGCAGAAAAATGTCTGTTGGCGCTGATGGATTAATATTGGTAGAAGAATCTGGTTTGGTTGATTTTAAGTGGCGTTTTTTTAATTCTGACGGAAACACTGCCGAGATGTGTGGAAACGGAGCAAGATGCGTTGCCCGTTTTGCATATTTAAACAGGATAACCGGCCCTGAGATGTCATTTGAAACAGATGCAGGGATAGTTTCCGCAAAGGTTACAAACCATCAGGTCAAGGTTAAGATGCCCGACCCTGTGGATCTTAAAGTTGATTATTCCATCGACCTTAAAAACGGTCCTTTGTTTATCAGCAGCCTTAATACCGGCGTTCCTCACGTGGTGATTATGGTTGACGGCATCGATGATATTGATGTTGTTAATCTTGGCAGGGAGATGCGGTTTCACAAGGTGTTTGCTCCTGCCGGAACAAATGTAAATTTCATATATCCGCAGCAGGATGGTGTTATTGCCATACGGACTTACGAGCGCGGAGTCGAAGATGAAACCCTGGCATGCGGCACAGGTGCAGTAGCAGGGGCTCTTGTAGCGGCAAAAAAGTCAAAAATCAAATCTCCAGTTAATATGAGAACTAAAAGCGGTCAGAATCTTTATGTTTACTACAAGACAAAAAAAGATATTTTTTACGATGTTTATCTTGAGGGGGATGCCCGTATCATTTACACAGGCGAATTGCATGAGGATGCCTGGCAGTTTTAGGAATAAAAACAATGATTAAAATTGAAAAATCGGATAGATTAAATTCATTGCCGCCGTATCTATTCAAGGAAATAGACAGGCAAAAGGAAGAGGTTAGGAGATCAGGCGTTGATATTATTGATTTGGGCGTAGGCGATCCCGACATGCCGACCCCGCCGCATATAATTGAAGCTTTAAATAAGGCGGCATTGGATCCGGCAAATCATAAATATCCATCATATACAGGCATGGATGCTTTTAACAAGGCGGTTGCGCGATGGTATAAACGCAGATTTAATGTAGATCTTGATTATAAAAAAGAAATTGTCACGCTGATAGGGTCCAAGGAAGGAATAGCCCATATACCGCTTGCCTTTATTAATCCAGGAGATGTGGCTCTTGTGACAAGCCCCGGCTATCCGGTATATAATATCGGAGTGAGGTTCGCAGGCGGTCAGACATATTTCATTGATCTTATAAAGGAAAATAATTTTTTGCCTGATTTAGGAGCTGTGCCACGCGAGATTGCAGGAGAAGCAAAGATAATGTTTATTAATTATCCCAACAATCCGACGGCTGCGGTTGCAACAGGGGAGTTCTTTGAAGAGACGGTCGCTTTTGCGGAAATGAATAATATAATTGTTTGTCACGATGCAGCCTATACAGAGATGGCTTTTGACGGATACAAACCAAAAAGCTTTCTTGAAACTGCCGGCGCAAAGGATGTGGGAATAGAGTTTCATTCACTTTCAAAAACTTATAATATGACAGGCTGGCGCATTGGGTTTGCGGTCGGCAGAGCAGAGGTAATACAGGCGCTTGGCCAGGTGAAAAGCAATATCGATTCAGGCGCGTTCCAGGCAATCCAGATTGCCGGCATAGCTGCCATGGAGGGAGACCAGACCTGTTTAGATGAGATAAATAGAGAGTATGCATCCCGCCGTAATATATTAGTTGACGGTCTTGCTGATCTTGGATTTTCAGTGGAAAGATCCAATGCTACATTTTATCTCTGGATTGAGGTTCCAAAGGGATATTCTTCTACGGAAACAGCGAGCCGCCTTCTGACAGAGGCAGGCATAGTCGTAACTCCGGGCAATGGATTTGGGGCGGCAGGAGAAGGATATATAAGAATAGCCTTAACTGTCGGCACAAAAAGACTGAAAGAGGTTATTGAAAGAATCGGCTCGGTCGGCTTTTAGAATGAACCATGGCCATATTGCATATATTTCCATAGGGTCAAATATAGGAAACAAACTTGAAAACTGCAAAAACAGTATAGCTTTACTTGCAGAATCGAAAACATCTATTATAAGGAGCAGATCTTCTTTTTACATTACAGAACCGGTCGATTATATAAATCAGGATTGGTTTGTAAACCTTGTTGTAAAGATTGAGACCATACTTGATCCTTTCCGGCTTTTAGATAAACTAAAATCAGTTCAAAGTAATGCTGGCAGCAATCATAATACAGAAAGGTTTGGTCCCAGAATACTTGATCTTGATATAATTATGTATGATGATTTTGTAATAAATTCAACAGAACTGATCATTCCTCATCCAAGGATGCATAAAAGACGCTTTGTTTTAAAGCCTATTTGTGATATAGCTCCACACATTGTTCATCCTGTTTTAAAAAAGGATATGCAATGCCTGTTAGACAGCCTGGGCAATAACGGGCAAATGGTAAGAGAGCTGAAAGGGCAGGATTTGATATAGATGCGGTTTATAATAATATTAGGATTAATATACGTTGCATACAGGGCGATTAAGTTATGGATGCTTCAAAGCGGGCAATCGAAAACCAAGGTTTCACGGGATGCTACCGGTACAATTGACGATATAATGGTAAAAGATCCTTATTGCGAGGTGTATTTCCCAAAGAGAAACGGCGTGCATTTAAATATTAAAGGAAATGATCTGTATTTTTGCAGCACAGAATGCAGAGACAAATTTATCACAAAGCATTGAAGCTCCCCGCCGCAAGCAGCGGGGAATGCGCTCGCTGTTCAGTTCAAAAGGAGATGTTTAGGAGGCTTTAACATATGAAATTTTTTATTGATACTGCAAACATAAAAGAAATAAAGGATGCCAACAGCATGGGCATGGTTGATGGAGTTACAACCAACCCCAGCCTGGTTGCAAAAGAAGGCCGTGATTTTGAAGAACTTATTAAAGAGATTTGCGAAATTGTGAATGGACCTGTAAGCGCTGAAGTTATCGGTCTCGATACTGAAGGTATGGTCAAGGAAGCTCGGCATCTTGCGGCTCTTCATGACAATATAGTCGTTAAAATCCCTATGACGGTTGATGGAATAAAGGCTACGCGCAAGCTTTCAGAAGAGGGAATAAAAACAAATGTTACTCTGGTTTTTTCACCGCTTCAGGCCCTTATGGCGGCAAAAGCGGGAGCTACTTATGTAAGCCCGTTTATCGGACGATTAGACGACCTGTCTACCGAGGGTATGATTCTGGTAGAGCAGATCGTTGAAATTTACGGCAATTATGCATTTGATACAGAGATTATTGTGGCAAGCATCAGGAACCCGATCCATGTTCTTGATGCGGCATTAATCGGCGCCGACATTGCTACGATACCATATAACGTACTTGCCAAGTTTGCCGCTCATCCCTTGACCGATAAAGGGATTAAAGCTTTTCTTGAAGACTGGAACAAGGCGAAGAAGTGATTAAATAAAATGTTTTCTAAAAACAAGATAAAACATTTATTGAGTAATCCTAATAAGTTGACACTATATCGTATGGCTGCAATACCAGTTGTTGTGATTTTGATGGTATTTCCGAACAGGCTTTTCACATTTATTGCGGCGCTTTTGTTCAGCGCTGCGGCAATTACCGATTATCTGGACGGCTATTTCGCAAGGCTTCATGGACTTGAATCCAGTTTTGGAAAGATTATGGATCCGGTTGCCGACAAGCTCCTGGTTGCTTCGGCCTTTATCATGCTGTCCTCTCATAACTGGATTCCAGGATGGATTGTTTGCATAATTATAGGCCGCGAGATTGCCGTAACCGGCCTGCGTAATTTTGCTGTTAAAAACAGAGAGGACATTGCGGCATCAAATCTTGGGAAATATAAAACGGGGTTTCAGATAGCCGCTATCATACCTCTTTTATTCCATTATCCCTATTTTGGCGTAAATTTTCATGCAATAGGAACCCTGTTTTTATGGGCGGCGATGGTATTAACGGTCTGGTCGGGTGTTGATTATTTTATAAGGTTCAAAAAGCATCTCAAGATTTAGTCCAATTTTTTGTTGACAAAATTGGTATTTTTGTAAAGTATTCACAATTTCTGAGCGGGAATAACTCAGCGGTAGAGTGCGACCTTGCCAAGGTCGAAGTCGCGGGTTCAAATCCCGTTTCCCGCTCCATTTTTTTTGGCGGCATAGCCAAGTGGTAAGGCAGCGGTCTGCAAAACCGCTATTCACCAGTTCGAATCTGGTTGCCGCCTCCACACAATCTGTGACTTGAGAACTTTCTAAAGCTCTCGAACCGCAACATCGAGTTTATTGAAGCTCCCCGCCGCAAGCAGCGGGGAATCTTCGACTGTAAGGAATTCTG
>JASEIZ010000092.1 GCA_030017395.1 Desulfobacterales bacterium
AACCATTCAGCCACAGATTCACACAGATGAACACAGATAGTTTTAAATATAAAGAAATCACAGATGTTATTCTTAGAAGTTTTTGTGAAGTCTATTCTGTATTTTTTCACGATTTTTGGCAGTCGTTACTCAATTTATAATTAAATTTTCGACTTGCGCTAAGGATCTGAAACAACTTATTGGATAAAAATGGCAGGCCAAACAACCATTCTTTTGTTAGATGATAGCTTCAGATTCTCATGTTCTGAAGCTGTTTTATGTTTTAATAAGTGTTGCCGGGATCTTAACCAGTTTTTAACACCATACGATATTCTGCGTCTTAAGAATCGGCTCGGCATTCCATCTGATCTTTTTCTGAAAAAATATACATCTGCGCACACAGGCCCTGGCTCAGGGCTCCCGATTATTTCACTGAAATTTGATTATGCTTCACAATATAAATGTCCATTTGTTACTCCTTCAGGATGCAGTGTT
This sequence comes from Desulfobacterales bacterium, assembly GCA_030017395.1. Taxonomy (GTDB): domain Bacteria; phylum Desulfobacterota; class Desulfobacteria; order Desulfobacterales; family ETH-SRB1; genus Desulfaltia. Next base: position 475 of record JASEIZ010000092.1, read on the forward strand.
TACGAAGACCGGCCGTCATCATGCCGTACCTACCCTCTTGCCCGTATTCTTACCAGATCCAGGGAAACAGGCAATATCACCGAGCAATATATTCTGCTGAAAGAGCCTCACTGCCTTGGTTTTAACCATGGACAAATGCAAACCGTCCGGGAATGGATTGAAAGTCAGGGCATTGCCGTATATAATGAGATGAACGATCTGCTTATGGATATCATCAGCTTAAAAAATCGTCTTATGCCCGGCAGCAGTATAAACGATAAATCCCGGAGGATTTTTAATATGGCATGTTATAACCTTGACGCATTCAGATCTCACATATTTCAAAAAGGGACTTTAAATGATCTTAATCTTGATATAGACATTCTGAATGCAGTAAAGAATGATGATGTTGCGCTTTTGAAACTGGGCATGAACTGGATAAAACAGGTGCTTTTTAATAATAAATCAATACCGTCAATTTAGGCAATTTTATTAATAACCACGAACACGAAGGATTTTTTATTTATCTTCGCTCACTTCGCGATCTCGTGGTAAAAACATGGAACAGATATCATATGGAACTTAATAATAAGGTAGCCCTTGTTCTTGGAGCCATAAAAGGTATTGGGAAGGAAATCGGCCTTGCACTTGCAAATGAAGGGGTAAAGGTTGTCTTAAACTATTATGACTGGGAAAACAGCCTTGATGAATTAAAGAAAGATTTTGCAAAAACAGGCATAGATCACCTGATTGTAAAGACAAATCTGCTTAAAACCAATAAAATCCCAGGGCTTATCAGAAAAGCAGTGGACCATTTCGGACGTCTGGACATTCTGATAAATAATATTGAACGCGGAGGATGGCCTGTTGTTCATGGATCGTATGTGCAAGAGCAGTGGGATATGGAAATGGCTACTACGCTTCGTGCAAAATGGTGGGTTTTTGATTCGGCACTTCCCCATCTTAAAGCATCAGGAAACGGGGTTGTAATAAACCTTTCTTCCATAGCGGGAATTGTCGGACGGTCGGGTCCTGCCGGCCATATATTCAATGACGGATATGCAGCGGCAAACAGGGCAGTATCACTTCTCACAGAAACATGGGCTCGAATCGGAGCGCCGCAGGTACGTGTTAATGAAATAATGCTTGGCATAGTTGAAACACGTCATGGGGATAAAACCAGGGGCTGGGGATTACTTTCAGAAAAGCAAAAACAATCGCTCATTGACCACACCCTGCTTGCACGAATCGGCGCTGTTGACGATGTGGTTAAGGCTGTGAAATTTATAATTAAAGACGCTTCGTTTATGACTGGAAGCATAATTAAGCTTGATGGAGGTTATACGCTCGGCAGCGACAAGGTTATGCCCATGCCCAAAGGAGTGGTGTAAGTGGTTATCTCCGAGTAATATCTTTGGTTTTAATCCCCCAAATGTAAAGTTTTACCCACTTGAAACCCATCTTCATCAGTTCCAGATCATCTTTATTGATTTTTTTAAGAATTTCCAATTTTACTTTATATCTTTTAAGAAAGCTGCTGTTAAATACAAAATCGCGGAACCTGTCGATATTGTATGTAGCCATAAAGGCCATTTTCCCTCTGGTACTGTCCAGACCTTCACCTTGCCAGGGATCAGCCTGAAACAAACTTTTTAACTCTGCCCACATCGAAGTCATTTTGTTATACTTAACAGCATCCTGATCTACAAACCATGATGCTGTTGTCCACTTTTTGCTTTCATGCTGTCCCATGCAAAAATCCGGAGGCTTTAAAAAATAGACCGGCTTTGACCTTTTGTTTTTACCATTAAATATAAGCCCCTGTTCAACAGGAAATGTGCGGCATGTGTGAGGACGGTCGGGGTAAACCATGCAGCCTGATTTAATCAAAAAGGGGCATGTCATTTCCGTATTATCAGACATGCGAAGAAGCGCTTCCGGAAAAAAATTTGAATCCCGCAAAACAATATCTACATATTCATCGATGAACTCATCCGAAGTAATACCGAGATTTTTTTTGAGCCTGATTACATCGTATGGATATAAAAAAAGATTTACGTTGCGGCAGCATTTATTAAAGCAGGAAAGCTCAGGATGGCAATGAAACAAAAAGGTATCATTATTTTTAAGCCTTGTACCGGACAATTTATCCAGATCATCAATAGCTACATGTTTCATGATTTCAATTACTAAATCAGCATCTCTGCTACGGTCATTTTTAACTTTTGATTAATGCCTGCCGCATGTTTTATTTCATTTTCCAGGTTAGCCATCTTTATATAAAAAGGTGTTCTGTCAAACCTGAAATAGCTTTTTTCTTTGTTTTGTTCTGTAAAAAAATCGCATCCCGGACTATGAATTACATTTTGACCGCCCTTTTGAAGTTCGTGCGGAATGCCATGTAATCTGCATATCATTGGACGATAATTATATAATATACACATGCCGTTGAAATTAAGGGGACACATCAACCGCACCTTTATCCCCTTTTTGTCAGCCTCATCGGTTTTCCTGCAAATTTCAAGCGCCCTGTTTCTTGTTTTAATCTGCCTGCCCGGCTCGAGTGTATTGTAGCCTTCTAAAATATAAAGGTATTCTAAAAGTGTATAATGATAAAAACGGGTGAGGCAGCAATTGTCTTCACAGCCCTGGCAATGAAATCCATAGTAATCAGCAGCCTCTTTGTATTTTTGATCCATTGCCTCATAAATTATCTTTAACCCGTCTAAAAAAAGTCCATATTGATTATATTTGGTTTTTACTTTTTCCAGCAATTCAAACACCACATACTCAAAGTGAAGCTCCCCTTGCCCCCACCCTAAAGGACAGGGCTTGCGGAGAGAAATCCGGTCATACAATAGGTATGGGGAAAAAGATTTCCTCATAAAGATTTAAAGCATATCTATCGGTCATGCTCGCAATAAAATCGCAAACTATCCTTTCCCTGGGCTGTTCGCTATTGTAGCAGGCTAACATTTCCATTTCTTCAAGCTTTTCTTTGAGTATTTCTTCGTTTCTCAAAAAATATGTGTAAAGATCCGTTAATATCTTCTTTGCCTTAACAAATTCCTTATGAACTTGCAGTGAACGATATACATTTTCATAAAGGAACTCTCTTAATGTGGTCATGGCTGAAAATAACTCGTCGCTAATAAGTATGCATAATTTACCATCAACAACTTTGCTTGAATTAATAATATCCCTTATCATGGTATTGGCTCGTATTGAATGACTCCTCCCAATAATCCTTAAACATGATTCAGGCACCTGTTTCGAGCTGATAACGCCGCTGCGTATCGCGTCATCAAGATCGTGGTTTAAATATGCGATTATATCGGCAACCCGCAATATCCTGCCTTCAACGGTTGAAGCACAGCCTTCAGGAGCATTCGGAAGAATAGACCCGTAACCCTTTGAATGCTTTAATATCCCGTCGCGAACCTCTTGGGTTAAATTAAGGCCTTTGCCGTTGTTTTCCAACATATCAACAACTCGAAGGCTTTGCTCATTGTGAGAAAAATCCTGCGAATAAATCTCTTTTAGAGCTGCTTCACCGCCATGTCCGAACGGTGTATGCCCAAGGTCGTGTCCCAAAGCAATGGCCTCGGCCAGATCTTCGTTTAACCGCATGGCCCTTGCTATTGTTCTTGCAATTTCCGCCACTTCCAGTGTATGTGTAAGGCGTGTCCTGTAATGATCGCCCAGAGGGGATAAAAAAACTTGGGTTTTGTGCTTTAACCGTCTGAAAGCATTTGAGTAAATAATGCGATCCCTGTCCCGCTGAAATACTGTGCGGATCGGGCAGGGTTTCTCTTTTTTCATACGCCCCTTTGAATTGGAACTCAGGCAGCCATACGAGGACATAAAGCTTTTTTCGCGTTTTTCAAAATCTTCCCGAATAGACATAATAATATGCTTATATTAATTTTATACGCCAAAATCAAGACAAAGAAATTATAATAAACAAAATTTTGAAAATTAAAGCTACCCGCCGCAAGCAACGGGGAATACGCTCGCTTTTAAGGCTTAAAAATGAGTAAGTGTTGTCTGATACTTGGTGAAATTGAAGATTATATTACCGGCAAAATCGTAAAAGATACACATGACGAGCGGTATATACAAAAATTGGCACGAATACTGGTTGATAACAAAGGGTATCAAAAAAATGAGATCAAAGCCGGTCATCAACTTTTTGTAAATGCTGGAGATAAAACAGCTTTTATAAATGTTGATTTTATGATTACTTTATCAGGCAGGATCTGCATGATAATAAAATACGGCCCAGGCTCTCTGGTAACCAGACGCCGGCCCGCTCTTTCCGTATCAAGACTTGTTGCCGGTTATCAGGTGCCTGTTGTTGTCGTATCAAACGGAGAGGATGCGGAAGTTGTCAACGGATCGACCGGCGATGTTGTTTCACAGGGCATTGATTCAATACCTTCAAAACCTGAGATCCTCGAAATTGTCGAACATTCTGATTTTACATCGATTTCAGAAAAGCAGGCCATGATGGAAGCAAGAATTGTTTATGCCTTTGAAATTGATGGAAGCTGCTCAATATGACGCAACTTATGAACCGCAACAGCGAGCATATTTCTCGCAGCCCCGATTCAGCGGGGCGAAGTTAGTAGGTAAATCTAAAAATGGCAAACTTATTTACGGTCAAAGATTCCCCGCAGCTTGTCGAAGCAAAGCAGAAATCCCGTTCCAGCGGAGTTGCAGGGAGTTTCAACTTTATTGCTGATTTTCATGTCCATTCTAAATTTTCAAGAGCTACTGCAAAAAATCTTGATCTTGAAAACCTCTATATTGCAGCTCAATTAAAAGGGATTACAGTTGTTGGAACAGGTGATTTTACACATCCCGGCTGGTTTGCGGAAATAAAGGAAAAATTAGAGCCGGCAGAGCAAGGGCTTTTTAAATTAAAAAAAGAAATCGCAGGGGAATGCGACAAAAAGGTCCCGTTATCCTGCCACGGCAAGGTTCGTTTTATTCTGGTTTCTGAAATCAGCAATATCTATAAAAAAAATAATAAAACCCGTAAAAATCATAACCTTGTATTTGTTCCTGATCTGAATATTGCCGATAAGTTTAATTCAAAGCTGGATAAGATCGGAAATATTAAGTCTGATGGAAGGCCTATACTTGGGCTTGATGCAAGAAATCTTCTTGAAATACTGCTTGAGACATCCGCCAGATCTTTTTTGATTCCTGCTCATATATGGACGCCTTGGTTTTCTGTTCTTGGATCAAAGACAGGATTTAATTCTATCCTTGAATGTTTCGGGGATCTTACTCCTCATATATTTGCCGCTGAAACAGGCCTTTCATCCGATCCGCCGATGAACTGGCGTGTGTCCGGCCTTGACAACCTTACCCTTGTATCAAATTCAGATGCCCACTCTCCGTTAAAACTCGGTAGGGAGGCAAATCTTTTCAACACAGACCTCTCGTATTCCGCAATAAGAGAGGCAATAGAGACGGGTGATAACAAGCAATTCTCAGGCACCTTTGAATTTTATCCTGAAGAAGGAAAATATCATCTGGACGGACACCGCAAATGCTCTGTTTGTCTTTGGCCCCAGGAAACCTTAAAAAATAAAGGGACATGTCCGGTTTGCGGGAAATCTTTGACCGTCGGAGTATTATACCGTGTTGAAGAGCTCGCGGATCGGTCTGAAAATGAAAAACCGAAAAGAATCCGCCCTTATTACAGCATAGTTCCTCTCGTTAATATTTTATCGGAAATATTAAAGGTCAGCCATGGGTCAAAAAAAGTCATGAATAATTACAATGCAGCGCTTGATATTCTTGGCCCCGAATTGAACATACTTCACAAACTGGAACCAAAGACCATTGATAAGGCCGGCATTCCGCTGCTTGGCGAAGCTGTAAAAAGGATGCGAAGGGGAGAAATCGATATTGCCCCCGGATATGATGGTGAGTTTGGCCGCGTGCAGATATTTAAAGATTTCTCACTTCAAAAAAATCCGCCTGATAGGCGCTAAGTTAATAATTTGGGGAATAGAAATGCATACAAAAAATAATAAAAAATTGTCGGGAGAAATATCCAAACTTCAGGATTCGATTCGCTACCAACTTAAATATTCGGTTGGAAAATTATGGGAAAAAGCATCTAAGAAAGATCTTTTAAATGCGGTCTCTCTTGCAGTAAGGGAAAGAATGATTGACAACATGTTTGAAACAGAGAAACGTTATCAAAAGAATGATGCGAAAAGGCTTTATTATCTTTCTATGGAATATTTAATAGGACGCTCTTTAGGCAACAATCTATATAATCTAAAAATGTTTGATGTTTGCAAAGAAGCTCTAATGGATATGGGTATCCATTTAGAAGATCTGATAGAAGTCGAACATGATGCAGCTTTAGGAAATGGGGGCCTTGGTCGCTTAGCCGCATGTTTTCTTGACTCACTGGCGACGTTGGATATGCCGGGTTTTGGTTACGGAATAAATTATGAGTTTGGTCTTTTTAAACAGCACATTAGTAATGGATATCAAAAAGAGAAACCTGATCAATGGTTTTCCAACGAATCACCCTGGTTGATAGATAGACCAGAGGACTCCTGTATGATTCCTATTTATGGCAAAATCGAACATGCTGAAGACAGAAATGGTGATTACAATCCAATGTGGATGGATTGGAAGCTGATGATTGGTGTTCCTCATAATATGCCGATTGTGGGTTACGGCGGCAGTACTGTTAATTATTTAAGGTTATTTTCAGCCCGGTCTTCAGATGAGTTTGATATGCAGATATTTAATGAGGGTGATTATCTTAAGGCAGTTAAACAGAAAGTATCGTCGGAAACGATTTCAAAAGTTCTTTATCCGGCAGATAGTAGAGAGACCGGCAAAGAGCTAAGACTTGTCCAAGAATATTTTCTGGTTGCATGTTCAATAAAAGATATAATCAGGCGTTATTTGAAAAACCATGATTCATTCGACAGCTTCTCTGACAAGGTTGCCATCCAGTTGAATGATACCCATCCTGCTCTTACTATAGCTGAATTAATGAGAACATTAATAGATGAAAAAAGTTTGTCCTGGGAAAAAGCCTGGGATATTACCCAGGCGACTATAGGTTATACTAATCATACTTTGATGCCCGAGGCATTAGAAAAATGGCCTGTTGGCCTCCTGGAATATGTATTACCCAGGCATTTACAGATAATTTATGAAATTAACAACCGCTTCCTTAATTATGTGTCCGTCAGATTTCCTAATGATTCCAAACGGCTAAGCAATATGTCCATAATTGAAGAAAAAAACTCTAAGCAGGTGCGTATGGCATATCTTTCAATTGTCGGCAGTCATTCAGTTAACGGGGTTTCCACTCTTCATTCAGAGCTTTTGAAGACTTCTCTGGTTCCTGACTTTTATGAATTATGGCCTGAACGATTTAACAATAAAACAAATGGTGTTTCTCCAAGAAAATGGCTTAACAATTCCAATCGATTATTATCTGAACTTTTTAAAAAAACAATAGGCGAAGATTGGATTACAAACCTATACAAACTTAAAGAACTTGAAAATTATGCGGAAGACACTTCATTTCAGGAAGAATT
>JASEIZ010000093.1:0-987 GCA_030017395.1 Desulfobacterales bacterium
ATAATTGTTCCCATTAATTGTTTTTTAGGCATATATACCCCTACGAATTACGAATTTTTTTCGAATTACGAATAATTACCTATTTCTTAATTCGTAATTCGTTTTGATTAGTAATTCGTAGGATAGTTAAGATTCGGGCGATATCTTTTTTTGTTTCTTTAACTTCCCGAACATTTTTTATTTTACCTGAAGCTAAACCCAACCGTAAATCTATTAAATGCTCTCTTTTTTCTTTAAGGATTTTTTCAATATCTTCTGCAAACCATTTATCGATCATTTTGTATTTACCAATCCGCGTTTAAATATTTCTCTAACTGTTTTTTATTTAATACATCGTATGCAATGATCCCTTTTTCCTGGAGCGGAGCGATATTTTTGCCCACACCGTCATCAAGAACAGGATTATATCCCTCTGCCAGGAGCTCGTCGATTTTAGTTTTAAGGTTTTCAATCTCTTTAAGCTGTTTTGATATCAGGTCTTTTTCGTTCTGGGCTTTGGCGCTGTTATCGTTTTGCAAATCACTCTGCCGGTTTTTTAATGCGGTTTCCCGTTTTTCAATATACACTGATTTTAACAAATACAATCTGTCGCGGTTCCATTTGTAAATAATGATATAGGCGTCAAACCCATGGTGCGGACCGGATGTGATGTGCCAGATAAACGGGGTTTTGGGCAGATACATGAACAGATTCAAACGATCTGATAATGCTTTAAAAAAATGACTGTTTAAATAGTCGTTTAATTCCCGGCCAAGTACATGATCAAATGAGGCGAACTGGGCTGAGGTGAATCCTTTTTCAATGAACTTCTTTTCAATCCGGTCAATGAGTATTTCCTCACCCGCGCTTCTCACCAAAGGCGCTATGCCGTCTTCATCTTCCGTAAGGATCTCGCGGATCAGGTCAGCCAGAAATTCCATGGCAATATCATTCATGCGCTGTTTGGGAACAACTTTGCTTTTTTTGAACCAGTACCAGACATTGATG
>JASEIZ010000093.1:997-4593 GCA_030017395.1 Desulfobacterales bacterium
GATGGGATTGACCTGATGGCTGATACAGAATTCTTCCAAATCGTTGTTGCTTTGATAAAGCGAGGTAAACTCTGCCCTAATTGATAGTACGTATTGATCTTCAAATGTGGTGGTGGTTAATTTTTGGATGAATTCTTTTACCGCTTCATTTTCTATAACAGTTGTCGACAAGTACGCATCTTTTGCTTCTGCCAGCAACGGCAATTCACCTACCGGTTTGCCCATTTTGATTTCTACCTGCTTCCGGTCTTCGGGGCTGAGGTTATAGATTTCAAATACCAGTTGATTGATAATGGCTTCGTTGAGCAGCACCAATGCCATTTGGATGTTTTCATGGTTCAGATATGTTAGAATTCTATCCCGCAACGCTGGTTCTGAAAAGGCGGTAAGGGGATTTTTATCAAAGCTTGTTTCGATGATGCGATAGGAATTGAGGTGATTTTTAATTTTAATATTTTGGGACGCCAAAGTAACTATGATTTTTTCGAATTCTTTTGATGGTCTTACAAAAGGAATTCTTTCAATATCTCCAACTTGAGTATTTACAGTTGGATTTAAGCAATCAATAATATAGAAACAAAGTTTACTGTTCAGTATAGCCAATATATACATTAAGGGAACTGATTTGTCCTTTAGAAAGAGACTTGCTCCGCCAACATCATAAACGCAATTCTCTGGTAGGTGTCTAAAAGATGCTCCTTTTGAACCAGATGCTGAATAAGTAATACCTTCTTTAAAATAAAAACCTTCATTTCGAAATACAGCTGATCCGGTCAATCTCATTTCCTGTGCGTTGTTTGCCCAATTTACGATAGCCCATAAATTGCCTTGCCATTTGTTATATGGACCACCTTTTGAATATATTTTCCATTTCAATTGATCATCAATGGTATTTGAAAGAGTATAGAAATCTACTTCCCACCAAAAACGTAGAAAACGCTCATTATTTGAGGTCGCTAATCCAGATCTTGGTGGGCAAATTTCCTTTAGCGCTTTTTCTTTGAACTTCTCTCTAAACCCATCGGAAATCCAATAAATAAAAGGCCAGCCGTCAATGATTTTGAGTTTGGATTGAGCAAGCTTATGAGCACGTTCATTTTTTCGCTTATTCACGACATCATCAAAGGTTTGCGCTAAAGAGACTTTTTTAAATTTTTCTTGTTGATTTGCTGTGATATTGAAATAAATACCCTCTTCATCTTTTCTTTTCTTGCTCAACACATACAAAGAAGCCTCCAGCAATATTCCTGGCCCAAAAAGATTTACCCTATCCAAGCCATAATCAACCAGCAAGTCAATATGGGTATGTTCAATTATATATTTCCGTACATCTTCAAACGACTTGATGAACATAAAAGTATGCGGATGAATTAGAGCTACATAACCTGTTTCATCTGTCAATTCGCAACATCTTTTTATAAAACACGCATAAAGATTTGAGTTGAATTTAAACGGCTGTTTATAATTGGCATCAATAAATTTCTTAAGTTCAGGGCCGAAATCAGCGCTGTCGGTATAAGGTGGATTACAGACCGCGACATCATGTTTTGAAGTCAATATTGAAAGATATATGAGCGCTGCCTTGGTATTTACCTTCAAAAACGTATCACCATTATTGACAGAACTTTCGTCCACAGCCTTAAAAATTTCCGGAATAAAGGTTTGTTTCCAATTTTCCCATTTTTTTAGAATCCCGTCCAATCCATAGGACGTTCTTTTTGCGATATCTTTGATATGATTAATTTTCTGATCTACTTTTTCTTCGATTCTGACCAATGAACCGAATTTGTGTGCCATTTGTAAATCACCCCATATATCCTTCAGCAGATCGGTGGTTTCTTTGTCTATAAGAGTATTTTTAAAGAGGTGGCTTACATCTTCATATGCCGGAAGGATAAAGTCAGAGGAAACGATATTAAACTTCTCAATATGAACATCCCTTTTTTTTCTCATGGCTTTGATATACAGGCCAAGCTGGGCTATCTGGATTGCCCGGTTGTCAATATCAATGCCGTAAAGATTGTTTTCAATAGTGAGTTTTGGGATTTCATCTTCATCATAGTCTGCTCCGTAATTGTCAATCTGATCCATATACAGGTCATAAAAAAGGTCAAAGGCATAAAAAAGATAATTACCGGAACCTGTTGCAAGATCAACAAGGCGTATTTCAGTCAGTGGTTTTATCGTCCTTGTCTGCTTGTTCGGAGCGTTAGCGATTTTGTATTTCTCTTTAATATGTGAGTCCGGGTACATTTCCAGATAGAGCTTACCCAGGCTGTTATCCACCTTAAATTTTACCACCCAGCGGGGGGTGTAAACCTGGGATTGTAAATATACTTTGTCATATTCCGTTTTATTCTTGCCGGATTTGTGTTCCTGTTTTTTGGCATTGTTATAACTCTCGTAAAGCCAGCCCAAAATGTCGTCACTCTGCCAGATTGTGTCTTCAATGTCCGCGTCTTTTTCAACCGCATTAAAGGCATCAATGATTTCATTTAACTCAATGACATATGGGAGCAAGGCATACGGATAATCCTTGTGATAAAGAGGTATTTCCTCGCCCAGCCGGTTAAACTCAAATTTAATAAATTGTCTTATTCCTTCAAGCTCTTCGCCAGCCATGTCCTGGTTGTTTTCAAGCCATGCTCTATGGGAAAAGGACCGGTTTCCGTTTTCTGGCCGTTTTGTGATAACATCGGGAAACAACCGGTGGGCCTCCATGACCTTGACGGCGGCAATGCGGTTAAACAGGGTAAAGGTATATTCATCCAGAGTTTTTTCAAAAGCGGCTCCAAAAGAGCCGGTTTCCTCCAAATGGCTTTTAATTACCCGGTCAACCTTTTCCCGTTTTGACTTTAAATTTGCCGGGAGTTTTTCAATTTCAATTACTTTTTTTGCCGTAATTCCCAGCCGGGCAAAGTAATTGGAAAATGACTTGTGTGTTAAAACCCGTATTTGATCCACATGGTCGGAAAGCTTCATCTTGAGACCTTTTTATTTCTCATCAATATCAATTTCCAGGACATCATCATCTTTTAGCCCACTTAGATTCTGAAGTTGGGTGGTCAGCAAATTACGATACTGCTTAACCGTTGTTTTCTTGTGAATGCTCAAGCCAATTTTTTGGGGCAATTTGGGTCCTGGGCCTGGCTTTGATTTTTCTTTTACAATACTGTTTTTTATAAGGGTCAGCTCTGTTTCTTTTGAAGGGATCAGCGCAATACTGTTTTTTATCTCAGAAAGGGACATCTTGCAGGTTTTACACTGAATGCCTTCCCCAAGTTCAAGTTTTGAAATAATCCGCTGCTCGGCATATTTTAGAAGGCTTTTTGCCCTGTCCATGTTTGCCTCATTAAGATACTCCGGATACATTTCAATTTCTTTGATAACAGTAATCGCTTTTTCTTTAAGGGATTTATGACATTTTGCCATTTCCTGGTGATCGGTTGTCATCAGATCAAAATATTCGTCCTTTAATTTCTGGCCAACGCTGATAATGTCATTAAAATTATCAATGACTGACTTCTTATAAAATTCTTTAAATTGCGCGATATTGGAGGCCATGGTTTCTGAATTGATCGATGCCTTGCTCATTT
>JASEIZ010000093.1:4603-7991 GCA_030017395.1 Desulfobacterales bacterium
GAACCGCTTTAACACATTTGTTATTACCAGGTTCTTCTTAACAAACTTTTCAATTTTGCGGATGCCGTTTGAGGCCTCCTTGAATTTGTCCTGAACCATCAAAAACTGTTCTGCTCTATCAATATAATTTCCTTCAGTGGTTTTTCCGATAAACGGGGAAAGTTGATCTGTATGAAGATCCACGGAACCAAAAAGCGAATCAAATTTTTCTACGGTTTTTTTCAGCGTGTCCACGATGGTCAGGAATTTTTCAGCAATATTTCGGATGGCATCCACCAACTGAAAATCATTTGTGTTCCAATCTACAGCCTCACCGGTAAATTCCTTATATTTTAAATCTTGAAGAGCAACGACGATGTCGTTTTTTTGTTGAGTCGTCAGTGATTTTTTTAATGCTTTAAATGATGCTTTTTGAAAATTTCTGCTGTTTTTAAATATTTCAAGAACACCGTCATCTTTATGTGAAAAATAGTCCCCGCCCTTGTATTTAATGGTAACTCTCCCGGATCTGAACAAGACGGCAAGTGCGGTTACAACTGTACCATATTCATAGCCTGTCGGCGGTTTTAACAATTCTTCTTCAATGGATTTACCTTCCACATAATTGCTGCTGATTCTCGATGTCACCTCTTCAATCACCTGCAAGCTTTCGCCGACAAAATTGCCATTGGTATCAAAAAATTTAAAGTCATCTCCACTGTTGAATTTATACAGATTTTTGTTGGTATTTTCCTTGATTACTGATTCTGCCAGTTTTTCGGAAAGCTGTTTGGGCGGTCGCTTGGTATATACATTTTTGATGACTTTTTTCTGCAGGTCATTGACTGTGGGTAAAAATTTGTTTTCATCTAAAATACTTGTATCAAAAATATATACGGCGGTTGATGCGGAATAGGCATCATCAATCAGGCCTTTTAACACTTTCTCCTTTTCTTCCATAATAACGGTAAATTCCCGAACAATCTGTTTTACATTTGTGTCCGGATCATTGCCGTATTTTTGCTGCATGTAAGTATATCTTTGGATTTCTTCAAGAAGCATGTCGATTTTTTTGAAATTTTTATTTTGTGGAATGATGGATATTTTCCTTTTTTCATACTGGGTATCAAGTTTGACGGTTTCAATGAACTCTTCTCTGTCGTCATTGATGCTGTAAAGGCTGTGTAGCCTGATTTCCAGACTCTTGTTAGAGGAAGGAAATATTTCATCGTCTAAGTCGGACAATACATTAAACGGATACTGCATATTATTGTCAGAAACGCTTGAAATATTTTTCAGGGTTTTGGATTTTTTAATGTGGTTTATTAAATTCCGCTTTTTGATAAACAGCTCAACGGTAAACTCATTCATTTCATCAAGGAGCTTTGTTTCAAAGTCTGAAGTGATTTTATATGTGTTGTTTGTAGCAAGTAAAATTTTTGCATCAACCAGTATGTTAAGCGCTTTGTCAATTTCAGGTTTTATTTCATAATATTTCTGGATATCGGAAAGATAGGTTTTGGTTATGTTCTCAGGTGTTGGGGGGACAAGCTCGGCCTCAGCCAGAAAATGAATGGTCTTTAACAGGCTCAAGCCGTCGATGTTTATCTTTTCATTCTCAAGGATCTTTTTTGCATTATCATACTTGTTTACAAGCGCAGATGGCGGAGCGGTTTGGGCTTCTTCGCAGATAGAGTAAAGTGGCGAATAATCATAAAGCTTTTTGTTTTTCAACCTGTTTCTTAAAACATCAAATGTCGTGATAATCATGCCTCTTGCGGCGACCGCCGTTGCAGTCAATGCATTTGAACTGAAAAGGAATTTTTGGAGAAGAGCAAACTGGTATTTATGAAACGGGTAATAAATGGCGCATTCATCGGCATCTTTAATCTTGGTGGGAAAGGATGATTTCAGGTTGGTGGCATCCATTAGAGTGCCTTGGTTCTTTTTGTAATAATCCTTCAGTTCGGTATTATATTTTTCTTTTTTAAGCAGCAGCCGGTTTCTGATGATGATATCCACCTCTGTCGCTTCAATATTAATTTTTGTTTTAAACCTGTCTGTAACTTTAACAAGCTGGCTTTTGCTGATGTTGCTGTTGTTTATGACATCATCGAGTTTTTCCTGCGCAATGGCTACCGTCCAGACTTTTGATGAAATGCCGGACATGGCCTCGCTCAACCCTTCAAGATCAAGTAAATCATATTTTTTCTGGCCGATGGCTTCACTGGCCTCGTCAAAAATAAAAACGATCTTTTCGTCATTTTTTTCCAGGTAATTCTGCAGCTCTTCCTTGAGTTTGCTTGCGCTGAAATCATTAATCAGATTATTAAGATAAGTTCTTAATTCATCATATTCCTTTTCAGTGTACCATTTGCTGGTTAATGCTTTTTTTATAATTCTCGGGACATTCATGTTGTTTTTTCGCAGCTCAGCCCAATCATTACCTTCAATTTTTTTGACTGTTTTTAAAAAAGCATCATACTTGTCATCTAAAAAAAGCCCATATTCCATATACCCGTAAACGTTTTCAAGAAAGCCGAGGGATTTTAAAAAGTTTCTGAATAAGGTAAAGGCTATCCCTTTATCGGTATTCTGTTTTGCGATATCGAGTGTAACCACGCGGACATCAATTGAAGAAAGGCTGCGGATCTCATTTTCCAAAAGCCCGGCATTTTTTAGACCGCTCAACCTTGGGACAAATCGCTCAATCGTCGGTGTTCCCAGAATATCCTTGTTTTCAAGCAGGTAGCCCAGCATTTTCCCAAAATAGGATTTTCCGGAACCGTAAAAACCAGATATCCAGACGCCTGTTTCCTTGATGTTGGATGTAAACTTGGACACAAAGTCTGAAAAGTATTTTCCAATATTTTCCGTGACAATATATGATTCGATCTCATATTTGACTTCGGTTTCGGAACGGTCCTCAAGGTCAATGACATTCTTAATGTCTTCCTCAAGATTGAGTTCAAGGATTTCATGAATTTTTGTCATAGTTGATATCCCTATTACTTTACGAGTTTACACCTGTATTTTGATGCTGGCTTGAAATTCAAGAATAACAGTTCATCATTATCATATTTTGCCGGATAGAAAAAAACGACAGGTTGTTTTAAACTCAGTACAACGCTGTCATCCATAATATGCTGATTGACAATACCTGTCCCAAAAAGAACACCCGTCTTTACGATAAATGGGATTTTGTTGTTATCAGATGCTGTTTTTATTTCGTTGATAATTAATTTAAAGAGATTAACATCATTGTCGTTTTTAAAAACCTGATCAGTAGCGTTTTCATATTCCATGTAATACTCTTCAAAATCATCCATTCCAACACTGTCAATGTAACTTACAAACAACCGGCTGATATCGATAAAGTGTGCGTCTGGATACAGCTTTTTTGCTTTTT
>JASEIZ010000094.1 GCA_030017395.1 Desulfobacterales bacterium
CAAGTACGGGGCAGGCTTATCAAGTCCGGCATGACGATTTCAAGACTTTTTACGATTTCATCAATTTTAAAAGTCGTTAAAATTAAGAGGGGAGCTAAATCAAATGTACGCTATAGTTGCTTCAGGTGGAAAACAATATAAAATTCATGAGGGAGAAACTTTAAGGGTTGAAAAGATTCCCGGAGAAACAGGTGACTTTGTTTCTTTTGACAAAGTCCTCATGTTCTCAGACGGTAAAACCGTAAATGTCGGCAGACCGTTTCTTGATAATATAGTGGTTAAAGGACATATTGTTCAGCAGGAAAAAGCAAAAAAAATAATTGTTTTCAAGTATAAGAAACGGAAAAGATACCGCAAAAAGCAAGGTCATCGCCAGCAAATTACTGATATTATGATAGATAATATTGAAGTATAATAGATTTATAAAAATACCACAGAGCATGCAGAGTGCACAGAGTGCGACCTCATTTTATTTCTCTGTGGCCTCTGTGTGCTCTGTGGTAAAAAGGAGTAGAAAAAATGGCACATAAAAAAGCCGGCGGCAGTTCAAAAAACGGTCGCGACAGCAATGGACAAAGGCGTGGTGTTAAACGATATAGCGGAGAAAAGGTAATAGCCGGGAACATACTGGTTCGTCAGCTTGGAACAAAGATTCATCCAGGTAATAATGTTGGAATGGGTCGAGATTACACATTATTTGCAACGATTGACGGGATTGTTGCTTATGAACAAATGGGCCGTTCGCGCAAGAAAGTAAGTGTTTATGCAGCGTGAAATTCATTGACGAAGCAATTATTACTGTTCAGTCCGGGAGTGGAGGTCGCGGGTGTGTAAGTTTCAGGCGTGAAAAATTTATACCCCGAGGAGGACCGGATGGAGGAGACGGCGGAAAAGGCGGAGATGTTGTTTTTGTAGCGACATCACAAAAACGCACCCTGTATCAATTTCGATACAAAAAAACGCTGAAGGCTAAAAACGGCGTTTACGGACAGGGCAACCAAAAGGCAGGTAAACACGGCGAAGATCTTAAAATAGAAATTCCTCTCGGCACCATGGTCTTTAACGCCGAAACCGGAAGCCTGATAAAAGATTTTGTTAAAAACGGCGAAGCTTTTGTTATAGCAAAAGGCGGCAGAGGCGGATTAGGAAACGCACGATTTAAATCGTCAACAAACCGTACACCACGGTTTGCCCAGCCGGGTGAACCCGGCGAAACACTGACTTTAAAGATAGAACTCAAACTCCTTGCGGATGTAGGCATTATCGGTCTTCCCAATGCAGGGAAATCCACCCTTATCAGCGCAATTTCTTCAGCACGACCCAAAATAGCCGATTACCCGTTTACAACACTTACACCAAACCTTGGCGTAGTTCAAACAGACAAGGGAGAACCTTTTGTTGTTGCTGACATACCCGGATTGATATCAGGAGCACATAATGGAGCAGGACTGGGTATAAGATTTCTAAAACACATAGAGCGAACCCGAATCCTTGTTCATCTTATCGATATATCCTCTATTGACACAAACCATCCCCTTGATGTTTATAATACTATAAAGACGGAACTTGCTTTATACAGCAAGAATCTTGCAAAAAAGCCTCAGATTATTGTATTAAATAAGCTTGATATTCCAGGCGCCAATGAAGCGGCAGATATATTTCAATCCGCTGCCAAGGAAAAAAATATAGCATTAATTTCCGCCATCACCGGAAAAGGGGTTAAGCATTTAATATTACGAATTCTTGAGATATTAGATAAAACCTATGAATAAAAACAGAAAATCATGTTTTGATTGCGCAAGACGGATTGTTGTCAAGGTCGGCAGTGGAGTCCTCACCGAAGATAACGGGTTGAATCTAAAAGCTGTCAGGTCCATCAGCAGGCAGATTTGTTATCTTATTGACGGAGGAATAGAGATTATCTTTGTTTCATCCGGAGCTATGGCATCAGGGATAATGAAAGTCGGACTTTCCAGAAGACCGGATGAAATTCCCAAAAGGCAGGCTATTGCCGCTATTGGTCAGGCCGGACTTATCATGGAGTATGAAAAGGCATTTGCCAGATATGGGAAAAGAGTAGCTCAGATTCTTCTAACCAGTGAAGATCTCAGCAACCGAAAAAGATACTTGAATGCTCGAAACACTTTAAGCACATTGTTATCGTGGCAGTTTGTTCCGATTATTAATGAAAACGACACTGTTGCAGTGGAAGAGATTAAATTCGGAGATAATGACAACCTTGCCGCCATGATTACAATGCTGATGGATGCCGATATTCTAATCAATCTTACCGATATTGACGGACTTTATAATAAAGATCCTCGCAACAATCCGGATGCAAAGCTGATTCCGGTTGTATCCATAATAAAAAAGAGTATTGAAAAACTTGCAAGTGATATTCCAGGCACCCTCGGAACCGGAGGAATGATTGCGAAGATAAATGCTGCAAAGAAGGTTACCGCAGCCGGAATACCTATGATAATTGCGAGCGGAACAAAACCAGATATTTTAAAAAAGATTTTTTCCGGAAAAGACTGTGGGACCTTTTTTGTTCCGAAAAATGAAAAGCTTGCAGGACGTAAATGCTGGATTGCTTATAGTTTAAAGCCTAAGGGGGTCATCAAAATTGATAACGGCGCCGCAAATGCAATACTTAAAAAAGGAAAGAGTCTTCTTCCAAGCGGTATTATTGGCGTGGAAGGCAATTTCAGTGTAGGAGCGCCTGTAGAATTTCAAATGGATTATAATAAAAAATTGGGGACAGGCCTTGTCAATTACAGCGCAGACGATATACGTAAGATCATGGGACTCAAGTCCAGCAAGATTAAGGAGCGCCTTGGATATAAGCCTTATGATGAAGTTATACATAGAGACAACCTGGCTATTACATATTATGATTAATATTGCATGAAACTACACGAACTTACAATACATGAAGCCCGCGACCTTTTAATGAAAAAGGATATATCTTCACAGGAGCTAACCAGAGCTGTTCTTGACCGGATCGAATCTGTTGAGAAAAAGGTAGAGGCATACATTACAATCGACGCTGAAACAGCGGTAAAGCAAGCTGAGCTTGCGGATAAAGAAATATCCAAAGGTAATATTTTACCTTTGTCAGGGATACCTCTTTCCGTGAAGGATATTATCTGTACAAAGGGGTTGCGCACAACCTGCGCATCAAGGATGCTTGATAATTTTACGCCCCAATACGATGCCTTTGTAATAAAAAAGCTTAAAAAGGCCGGGGCTGTAATTATCGGAAAGACAAACATGGATGAATTTGCCATGGGATCATCCACGGAAAATTCAGGCGTGAAAACAACCCGCAACCCATGGAACTTAACCTGTATCCCGGGTGGGTCAAGCGGTGGTTCAGCCGCGGCGGTCGCAGCCGATATGTGCCTTGGCTCACTTGGTTCCGATACCGGCGGGTCGATACGCCAGCCCGCCTCTCATTGCGGAGTTGTCGGGATGAAACCCACGTATGGAAGGGTTTCACGATTCGGTCTTATTGCTTTTGCATCCTCGCTTGATCAGATCGGTCCGCTTGCAAAGGATGTTTTAGATTGCGCCATGCTTATGAATGTTATCGCAGGTTACGACCCGGCAGATTCCACTTCAGTGTCCGAAGCTGTGCCGGATTATACATCCTTTTCAAATAATGGTTTAAGCGGAATGACTATCGGCATTCCAAAGGAATATAACGAGACAAAAGGACTCGATCCTGAGGTTTCCGGCGCAATTAAAAATGCCGTCAAAGTGATTGAGGGTCTTGGAGCAAAATGTGTTGAAATTACATTGCCACACACTAAATATTCTGTGGCAGCCTATTATGTTATAGCCCCTTCAGAGGCAAGCTCGAACCTTGCAAGATACGACGGCGTAAAATACGGTTTTAGAGACAAAGAGAAAAACAGCCTGATCAATATGTATAGATCCTCAAGAACAAAGGGGTTCGGAGCGGAGGTTCAGAGACGGATCATACTTGGCACATACTCTCTTTCCGCCGGATATTACGATGCATATTATAAAAAAGCTTCACAGATGCGGACATTGATCATGGAGGACTTTAAAAATGTATTTAAATCATGCGACCTGATACTGTCTCCTGTGGCGCCGACTCCTGCTTTCAAAATAGGAGATAAGACTGATGATCCCCTTACAATGTATTTATCCGACATATTTACGATTTCAGCCAACCTTGCCGGAATACCAGGGATATCGGTTCCATGCGGTTTTTCATCCGCAGGCCTTCCGATCGGACTTCAACTGATGGGCAGGCATTTTGAAGAAAAAAAGATTTTAACGGCTGCTTATAATTTTGAACAAGCCACGGATTTTCATAAGAAAAAAGCAAAAATAAAAATGAGAATTAAAAAATAAAAAAACTATCACGAAAGCCTGTGGTTGCGAGCCGTCATTGCGAGAAGTGAGGAACGAACGACGAAGCAATCTTATGGACGTTGCAAATGAGTGGTCAATACTACGTCTACATAATGACCAATGAGCATGACAAGGTACTCTATACAGGAATGACAAACAATCTGAAGAGGAGAGCCTACGAACACAAAGAGAAAATGATTAATGGATTCACGAAGAAATATAACATTACAAAGAAAATCGATTTGGTTAACAGTATAAATAGAAAATGGCTGAATTTGTATGAAGAATTATGAGATTGCTTCGCTCCGCTCGCAATGACTTGGCAGCCAATACTTTCGTGAATGCTTATTAAAAAAATTCTTTGTGTATTCTGTGATCTCTGTGGTAAAATCCATAACAAAAGGAATTTGTCTATGACTGTTCAACCAAAAGGCGAAGATTTGAGAAAGGCGGTAAAGTGGGTTTCAGAAAAACGGAAGTATGAGCATGTAAAAGATTTAAAGCAGCTTACAGCCGATGCATGCCTGAAATTCAATCTATCTCCCAGGGATGCGGAATTTTTATCCCGCTTTGTTACTGAAAACTGAATAAAAACTATCACGAAAGCATAAAAAGAAATGTGTATCTCACCGCAGAGCCGCAAAGGACGCAAAGCACTTTATTTTTTTAAATTGTCGTGAGAGGCGACAATTTAAAAACTAAGCTGTCCTAACCAAATACAATATATTTTCGAGTGACAATCTTGATAATGCGTTTCTTTTTGTTTTCCGTCCTCTCACACGCGGCGCACCTGCTGCGACGTATCGCTATCACGGCGAGAGCGCCTGCGCTGCGCGACGGAAAACAAAAAAACTCTTAATCTCTGCGTACTCTGCGGCTTTGCGGTGAATAAAAAGTTAATAATATCATGCCAAAGATAAGAATACTTCCCGAGAACCTTTCCAACAAGATAGCTGCGGGCGAGGTTGTGGAGCGGCCATGTTCGGTTGTCAAGGAGCTTGTTGAAAACGCTCTTGATGCACATGCAGGCCGCATCATAATCGAAGTCGAAAACGGTGGAAAATCCCTGATACGTGTGTCGGATAACGGCATCGGCATGAACGGAGATGATGCCATGCTTGCCCTGGAGCGGTATGCAACCAGCAAAATATATAAGGATGACGATCTGTTTTCCATTAAGACCCTCGGTTTCAGGGGAGAAGCTCTTCCAAGCATTGCTTCTGTTTCCAGATTTTCTCTTGTTACAAAGGACGAAGCTTCTAAAACCGCTGCTGAAATAATTGTTGAAGGCGGCAGAATTAAAAAGGTCTCTCAAACAGGGGCTCCTCAAGGCACAATGGTAACCGTCGGCAGGCTTTTTTATAACATTCCGGCCAGGCGCAAGTTTTTAAAAAGCGCCTCCACGGAGATGGGCCATATTGCCGATATTATTTCAAGCATTGCGCTGGGAAACCCGAATGCCGGATTCAGGCTTTATCACAACCGGAAAA
Organism: Desulfobacterales bacterium; assembly: GCA_030017395.1. Classification (GTDB taxonomy): domain Bacteria; phylum Desulfobacterota; class Desulfobacteria; order Desulfobacterales; family ETH-SRB1; genus Desulfaltia. The sequence continues at coordinate 5,877 of JASEIZ010000094.1, forward strand.
TTGTAAAAAACTGGCTTCCGGCATCTGATCCGTTTGACAGGGTAATGGATGTCACAGGAACCAGCCTGAAAAGCGATTTTTGCAAACTTCAATTTAATGAAAAATTTATTTCAATTGCAGGCTGGATATTATCCCCAAAAATTTCCCGCAGCACCTCCCGCGGAATCTATATATACGTAAATAACAGGTTTGTGCGTGACAGGGTCATTCAACATGCCCTGCTTGAAGGATACAGGCAAAGATTGATGAAGGGGCGGTTTCCTGTAGCTGTTCTTTTTGTTGATGTCCCTTTTGAACAGGTGGATGTAAATGTTCACCCCGCAAAACAGGAGGTCAGATTTGCCAGGCAGAAGGAGGTCCATGAAGCTGTAAAAGATGCTGTGTCAAAGGCGCTTCGTCAATTTGAAACACATAAATGGGCTGAAAAGGATAAATGGAAACCAGATGAAACGCACAATAATTTTTCTGTTTCAGAACCTGCCATTGCTTACACAGTGACTGAAAGCAGCTTCCCGCCTGAACCGCAAAAGCGAGCGCATTCCCCGCTTCAAATCCAGGACCAGCTCTGGGATAAAAAGACCTGTTTCGCAGATTTAAAAATAATAGGCCGGTTTTATAATACATATATTATCTGTGAGTCGAATCATGAGCTTGTGCTTATTGATCAGCATGCAGCTCATGAACGGGTTTTGTATGAACAACTGAAAAGCAGGTATAAAGGCTCAAAAGGCCCTGATCAGAGCCTGCTTATTCCTGAAACAGTTGATCTGGGCTACAGGGAGGCAGAGATACTTAAAAAGATGATTCCGGAGTTTTTAAGGCTCGGTCTTGAAATAGAGCCGTTCGGCAACAATACATTTGCGATAAAGTCTGCGCCGGCTATTCTTGCAGGCAGGGAAATAAGGCCGCTTATTATCGAGATGGTGGAAAAAATTGCAAAAACAGGTTTTGGGCCGGATATGGAAAAGGGTATTGACAAATGCCTGATTACAATGGCCTGTCACGGAGCGATCAGGGCAAATCAGGCTCTCACAGACACAGAGATAAAGACGCTTCTCAATCAGCTTGACCAGTGCGAGAACCCGTCCAACTGCCCGCACGGCCGGCCAACGTGGATAAAGTGGAGCAAAGGAGAAGTTGAGAAAATGTTTGGGAGATAGCAGGTATTAGGCGTTAAGGGGTTTTAAACCGCAGAACCGCAAAGCAAGGAACTGCAGAATGTCGAAGTGTATTGTCAGCAAACCTTAAGAAAGAAAGCCGGAGCTTTCCCTTGACAATAAATTACCACCTTTGATATTTAATAAAAAACGTAATCAAAGCAATAATTATAAAAAATCAAATGGAAAAAGTAATAAGGAAAATCATGGAAAAGGTTGTTAATATTCACGTAGAAAAACTGCCGGAAGGGGTTTACTTGGCAACTTCTGAGACTATACAAGGCTTGGTCGCTCAAGGTAGGACGGCCACAGAAACGTTGGAGATCGCCAGGGATGTAGCCAGGAAGTTAATCGAAGCACGGGCGGAACGATCCAGAGATTTTAACCTGTCAGAAATTGGCAACTCATTCGATTATCCACTAATTGTGAACGCCTGATATGGGACGCTTAGCCGGTTTTCAATACAGAAAAATTGTAAAGCATCTTAAGTCGTTTGGTTTTGCCTTTGATAGGCAAGCTGCCGGAAGCCATGAAATATGGTATAATAAACAAACTGATCGCTATACAACCGTTCCCAATCATTCTGGCGATATTCCTGAAGGTACCCTTAGAGCAATACTCAAACAAGCAGGTATAAATACCGATGGTTTTTTGAACCGTAAAAGCGAACATTAATCCCTGAGTAAGCCTGCTTTTTTAGATTCCAGCCCCGGACACGCGGTGACACGAAGTGAAGCATCAGCGCTAACCCTTAGCGCTATCCAGTCTTTTCAAGTGGTTGTAGCTCATCTGGACTCCGGTTTTCACCGGAGTGACGACTTTACGATGCCATCATATATAAACACATGGAAATTCTGGCAATGATCAATAATGATGGCTTCGTAAAAAGTCAAAAAATACCGTTTTACGTCATTCCGGCGAAAGC
>JASEIZ010000095.1 GCA_030017395.1 Desulfobacterales bacterium
CGCCGGAATGACGTAAAACGGTATTTTTTGACTTTTTACGAAGCCATCAATATTGTATAGAATACAAATAAAACAAATTGGAATACAAAAATGAATATGCTGATTAAAATTATTGCATGGCTTTTTTTAATATATATTGCTTATTGTTGCTTTCTTTTGCTGATGCAGCGACAAATTTTATTTCCACGTCATCAAATCACAATGCCTTCATCTGATGCTGAGTATAATATTCCAGACATGGAGAAAATATGGGTACAGACAGATAGTGGAAAAATAGAAACATGGTTTCTGCCGCCTGAAAACAGCCTGCCTTCGCCCGCGGTTATTTTTGCTCATGGAAATGCGGAAATAATCGACATGTGGCCGGCAACACTAAAAGGCTTTACTCAGTTAGGTATCGGGGTATTGCTTGTCGAATACCCGGGTTATGGAAGATCAGAAGGATCCCCTTCTCAACGCAGCATTTCCGAAGCATTTGCTGCAGCCTATGACATGCTGGTTAAGCGCAAGGATGTCGATTCTTCAAAAATTATCCTTTTCGGGCGCTCGATCGGCGGCGGCGCTATATGCACTCTGGCAGCGCAGCGTCCTTCAGCAATGCTTATCCTTAAATCAACATTTATCAGTATCAAGTCAATCGCGTCAAAATACCTTGTTCCCGGTTTTATTGCGCCTGATCCATTTAACAATCTTTCTGTTGTCGGTTCATACAACGGGCCAATACTGATAATCCACGGGAAAAACGACAGTCTTATCCCCTACAGGCACGGACTTACCCTGTATAAAGCAGCCAAGCAGGGAACACTGCTTACCTATGACTGCGGTCATAATGACTGCCCTCCAGACTGGGACAAATTTTTTCAGGATATAGAACCGATCCTTCATAAAGCTGGATTAAGGTAAGTCTGCCCGCCCATAAATCAAACATCATACATCCCAGTGCTTGATCCCGACATGCAGCACAGCCTTTTTAGGCTTCAACTCAACAGGCTTATAATTTTTGGTTTGTTATGGTTATTGTTGGTAAGAATTGGAATAATCAAAAAAATATATTGACATATACCAACTTGCTATATATAAGCTCAAACAATTTTGATTAATTTGTGCGTCAAGCAATCTAAAGGAAAATAAAATATGAAACAGTTGCTTTCCACCAAAGAGGTTGCGCAGTTTTTGGAAATTAACGAAAAGATGGTATATACCCTTGTTGCCGAAAAGGGACTGCCGGCAACAAAAATCACAGGCAAGTGGCTTTTCCCTCAACACCTAGTGGAGCAATGGATTGAAACCAATACCATCAACTATCCAAAACCATCAACCCCACTTCCTCCTTACCAGGGATTATTAATAATAACAGGAAGTAACGACCTGCTTCTTGACAAGACTATTTCCCTTTTCAACACCCTGTATCCTGGACATGTAGCTGTTTTTGGAAACCTTGGAAGCATGGGCGGGTTGAGAGCATTGCGGCAAAACCTGTGTCATATGGCATCAAGCCATCTTCTCCAGGAAAATGAAAATGAATACAATTTTGATTTTGCCACAAAAGAACTGGAGAAGATGCCTGCTGTGGTCAATTTCTGCAAACGTGAGCAGGGGATACTGGTTCAAAAAGGTAATCCAAAAAAAATCAACAGCATTGCCGATATCGCCGGGCAGGGGATAAAAATAGTCAACCGGCCTCTTGGCACAGGAACACGTCTTTTGTTCGACAGGCTACTAAACAAAGCTGGAATCAAGGGGGAAAAGATCGAAGGATACCATAACGAGCTGTCCAGGCACATGGATGTAGGCCTTGAAATATTAGCCGGCCGCGCCGATGCCGGCCCTGGTATTAAGCCGGTAGCCTCTCTTCTCGGCCTTGAATTTATACCTGTTCGCTGGGAACGTTATGATCTTCTTATCACAAAAGAAAGGTTTTTCGACAAAGGAGTGCAGCTTTTCCTCGGTCTGCTGGAAGAGCCGGCCTTTTATGATCTAACTAAAATGTTTGACGGTTATGATGTGAGTATGAGTGGTAAAGTAGTTTTCCAACAAGAAACTTAAAGAAGGAGAGTGTAATGAAAAAAAGTGCGATGTGGATTTTAACTGTATTTTTCATGATGTGTATAGTCCCCGGGACAACTATGGGGGCTGATAAAATACTAAAAATGTCAACTACAACCAGCACACAGAATTCCGGACTATTGGATGTTTTGTTGCCTCAATTAGAAAAAGATACCGGCATACAGGTTAAGGTCCTTGCAAAGGGTACAGGAGCCGCAATAAGAGACGGAATTGACGGAAACGTGGATATCATCTTTGTGCATGCAAAAAGCAAGGAAGAAAAGTTCGTCAAAGACGGCTATGGTGCATATAGATTAGGGGTAATGCATAACGACTTTGTAATTGCCGGCCCTGTTGCAGACCCTGCAAAAATTAAAGGTATGGTCAAAGCAGAGATAGCGCTGAAAACAATTGCAAATACAAAAGCCCGCTTTGTATCACGTGGGGATGACAGCGGCACACATACCAAAGAACAGGCGTTATGGAAAGATACTGGATTATCCTTAAAGACAGTAACCAGCGAAATCATAAAAAAAGGTAAAAAACAAAGCGTCTCCTTTCAGCACCCTGAAGGGCTTGGGCAATGGTATCTTTCAATAGGACAGGGCATGGGAAAAAGCCTGACTTATGCCGAGGAAAAGCAGGCGTACATCCTTGTTGATCGTGGAACTTACTTAAAATATAAGTATGGTCGAAAGCAGGGACTTGATCTTGAAATTCTGTGTGAAGGTGATCCCAAGCTTTTTAATCCTTACGGAATTATTCCGATTAATCCAAAAAAATATTCTCATGTGAAGTTTGAGCCGGCTGATAAGTTTGCCAAATGGCTGGTGTCACCAAAAGTCCAGGGCATAATAGCCGGATATAAGATCGAGGGGCAACAAGCCTTCTTTCCGGATGCAGTACCTGATGCCAAATAATAATTCTTATGGATTTTCTAATTGATAGCTTTCTGTCAGCGTTATTGCTCATCTGGTCGATAGACCCCGAACTGCTGGTGATTGTTCAGGTTTCTTTGAAGATGAGCGCCATATCAACTCTTGTTGCCGCTGTTGTTGGGATTCCCGCAGGGTTTTTAATCGCATTCAAGCCGTTTTATGGAAAACGTCTGGTTATTACCGTACTCAACACTTTACTGGCTATGCCCACGGTGGTAATCGGTCTTTTTGTTTATGCCTTTATTTCCAGAAGAGGTATCTTCGGAGCATTTGACCTTCTTTATACTCAGAAAGCGATAATTATCGGCCAGGTGATTCTTATTATACCTATTATCACCACTTTTACGATTACCGCCATCAACCGGATCGACGATCGGTATCGTAAGACAGCCTTAACACTTGGAGCCAACCTCCTTCAAACAGTCGTGGTAATTATTCGTGAAGCCCGCTTTGGAATCGTAGCTTCGATCATTGTTGCTTTCGGCAGAGTCATCGCCGAGGTAGGAATCAGCATGATGCTTGGAGGAAATGCCAAAGGCTTTACACGGACAATGACCACGGCAATGGCCCTGGAATATGACAAGGGAGAGTTTGTCTTGAGTGTCGCGCTTGGAATCGTGCTCCTTATGGTGAGTTTTGGAATGAATATTTTCTTTAATTATTTTCAAGGAAAAGCAAGGGTGTAAGTCCGTGCTCTATGAATTGAAAAATCTGAAAAAGACCTATGATCAAAGAACAGTTTTAGATCTGAAAAAGCTCAAGTTTGAAAAAAACAAAGTTCTTGGTCTTTTAGGCCCCAACGGAGCAGGGAAAACAACTCTTTTGGAGATCATGGCTTTTCTCACCAAGCCTGACGCAGGTGATCTATGGTTTGAAGAAGAAAGGGTAAATTTCACCAACGCTAAACTCATAGACCTGCGCCGTAAGGTTGTCCTCATCCAGCAACAACCAATCCTGTTTACAACAACAGTCTTTAAGAACGTAGAATATCCGCTGAAGATACGCAAAACGCCCATTTCAGAGCGAAAGAAAATTGTTAAAGAGCTCCTCGAACTTGTGGGAATGGGAATGTTCGAGCACGCGAGCGCTCATAAGCTGTCTGGTGGCGAAACCCATCGAGTTGCAATTGCGCAGGCTCTTGCCTGCTTACCGGAGGTTATTCTTATGGATGAACCTACGGCAAGCGTGGATGTGGAAAATCAGATTAATATCGAGCGTATAATCAAAGAAATTAATCTGAAAAAAAATATTTCAGTGATTTTTACAACCCACAATATGATTCAAGCCTCAAGACTGGCAGATGAGACTGTCTTTCTATTTGAAGGAAAGGTTGCTCAATCTATTTACGAAAATATCTTTAGCGGTCAAATTGAAGCCGATTCTAACGGATATAAATACTGTATATTACACAGCGGCATGAAGTTGCGTGTTTCTTCTCAAAAAACAGGTTCGATCCGGATATCGATTGATCCCTGTATGGTAAAGCTCAACCAAAAGGAAAGCGGCCATTCCATGTACAACTGCTTTAAAGGAACCCTTATACAGCTCACGGACGAGCAGAGCAGAGTACGGGCATTAGTGGACGTCGCGGGAACACCCCTAAGCGTTTTGATTCCTAAAGATGTGTTTAAAGGCCTTCATCTGGACTTAGGAGAAAAAGTCTGGGTCAACTGCCCAAAAGAGAGTATTGATATTTTCTAACCCCCCCAAACCTCGCAAACAATAAAAATCAACTTGACACCTGAACCACCCGGCACTATATTCCTTAAAAAGAATATATAAGGAGTTTAACGTGAAAGATTTTACTGCAGCCATGAAAGCCCTTTCCGATCAAAACAGAGTTAAAATCATAAAGATGCTCCAGCATAAAAGCATGTGTGTCTGCGAGATTAAGGCTGCATTGAACCTGCCCCAGCCGTCTGTTTCCAAGCATCTGAAAATACTGGAAAAGGCAGGGCTTGTTTCTTCGCAAAAAGACGGCCTGTGGGTTAATTATCACCTCTCAGACGGCAGCCGCACACCATATGCAGCCACCCTTTTGGGAAATCTGAGACACTGGCTGGATGATGATCCGGAAATTGCAGGGCTGGTTGAAAAAATCTCTTTCTTAAATCGCAAAGACCTGTGCAAGTGATGTTTTTGCTTAACTATATAATAATATATGCATACGGCGCAACTATTCAGCCACAGATTTACACAGATCAACGCAGATATTAAATACAAAGAAAAATGTAACCGTTAACGGTTTACATTAAACGGCTACGAAAAAATATCGGTGATGATCAGCATAGATCGGTGGTAAAGATAGTTACCATAAGGCTATTGACGAGAAAATAAATACAATGAAAGAACGCACAAAATTAATATGGATAATTTTAATTTTTCTGGCAATTTACTACATTCCATGGAACCATGCCATAATTCGCCAATCAGGCATTGAAGCCTTCATGATGCTTCAGGAATATGCCAGAGAGCATGTTCTGGCATGTTTAATCCCTGCGTTTTTTATTGCAGGCGCTATCGCGGTATTCGTTTCCCAGGCTTCAGTTCTTAAATACTTTGGCGCTCAAGCAAACAAATTTCTGTCTTATTCTGTTGCTTCTGTTTCCGGAACAGTTCTGGCTGTTTGTTCATGTACTGTTTTACCCCTGTTTGCAGGTATTTATTCACGAGGTGCAGGAATCGGCCCTGCCACAGCCTTTCTTTATTCCGGCCCGGCCATCAATGTATTGGCGATTACCCTTACAGCAAAAATATTAGGCTGGCAGTTAGGTCTGGCACGGGCGGGCGGAGCAATCGTTTTTGCAGTTATCACCGGCTTGCTCATGGCTGTGATTTTCCGCAAGGATGATGCAGCGCAAACAAAAGGGCAAATCTATTTGCCGGACGAGGAAGGCAGGAAGCGAAGTTTGTTGCAAGACGCACTCTATATCTTCACCATGGTGCTGATCCTTATTTTTGCGTCGTTTGCACGGCCCGCCGAAGGCTCAACGGGCATGTGGCCTGTAATCTTTGCAGCCAAATGGTATATCACCGTAGCCCTCTTGATTGCAGTGGTCTGGATGCTGAAAGCATGGTTTACTCGAGATGAACGCAAAACCTGGATTGAATCGACCTGGGGATTTATGAAACAGATTTTTCCACTTCTTGCAGGTGGAGTTCTTGTAGCCGGTTTTATGTTAGGCCGCCCTGGTCACTCCGCGCTCATCCCCGAACATTATATCCAGACACTTCTCGGCGGAAATTCCATTTGGGCAAATTTGTTTGCCTCGGTTGCCGGAGCTTTGATGTATTTTGCCACCCTTACAGAAGTTCCGGTTCTTCAGGGGCTTCTTGGCGCAGGAATGGGCAAAGGGCCTGCTTTGGCTTTGCTGCTGGCCGGCCCTGCCTTATCATTGCCGAACATGCTGGTAATCGGAAGCGTGATGGGCGTAAAAAAGACAACTGTTTTTTGTTCGATTATTATAATCTTATCCACAGTCGCAGGGATGCTGTTCGGCATGATTGCCGGATAATGCAAGCTCAACAAATCCGAAGAAGAACCATAAATAATTTCATAAAGGAGAAATTAAATATGATAATTAAGGTATTGGGACCTGGGTGTCCGAGGTGTAAACAGACAGAACAGTTTGTTAAAGAAGCGGTTGCCGAGGCCGGAGTAGATGCTCAGGTCGAAAAAGTAACCGATATCATGGAAATAGCCGGATATGGTGTTTTCGGAACACCGGCTGTTGTGGTTGATGGAAAGGTAAAGAGTGTCGGCAAGATTCCGACAAAAGAAGAGATAAAGACATGGATTGAGAAGTAAGAACTCACTCAAAACCGGAAAATCTTGGGAAGCAATATAAAATATGAAGAAAACAAAAATAAAAATTTGTCTGTATATCATGGCTGTTCTATTAATTTTTTGCATGATTGCAAACAATGTTTTTTCAGAAGACTTTGAAGCGTTGCCGAATAAGGGAATAGTAACAATGATAGATCTGGGGGCAAAGAAATGTATTCCCTGTAAAATGATGGCCCCAATTCTGGAAAAGATGGAAAAGGATTACAAAGATAAAGCTGCTATTATCTTTATTGACGTTTGGGAAAACAGAGAACAGGCAAGAAGATTCGAAATACATTCCATACCAACACAAATCTTTTTTGATCAACAGGGTAAAGAGGTCTATCGACATGTCGGATTTATGAACGAAAAATTGATAATAGAGCAGTTCAAGAAAATGGGTATTATTTAATACCTGGGTTGAGCGGTTCAACGTTCACGGTTCACGGTTGAAGAACCCTAACTCACTGTTGACAAAAGGATAACACGGCAATAGGAGCGCATGTTGTGTTTCATCCAATGGACGAAAGAGACTAATCCGAGTATTGTGTTATAAAGCTAAGGATATCAGCATGCTATAACCTTTGAACCCTGAACCTGAAACCGGTCATTTTAGATAATAGTTAGAGTAAAAGGAAGAGATTTGTGCTGGAAATTTTTTTCTTGACCGTCAATGAATGGATTGCGAGCGGCACAACTATTGCGGCATTAGGTTGTTTTTTATGGGGCATGATCAGCGTATTGTTCAGCCCGTGTCATCTGGCATCGATTCCATTGATTGTCGCTTATGTGGGCGGACAGGAACGGGCTGTTGATCCAAGACAGGCCGGCATATATTCTGCGGTGTTTACCACAGGCCTTTTTATCACTATCGCTTTGATCGGTATTATCTGCGCCCTGCTGGGCCGCATGTTAGGCGATGTCGGCAATTACTGGCAAATTTTAATTGGGGGCATTCTGATCTGGATAGCTCTTGGAATGCTGGGCGTGGAAAAATGTTCCATGTCAGGCAGTCTGCTATACCGCCTTAATTTCAAGGGGATATTCGGCGCCTTCATGCTTGGACTCGCCTACGGCGTGCTCTCCGGTTCATGTACATTTG
>JASEIZ010000096.1 GCA_030017395.1 Desulfobacterales bacterium
CTTTCGCCGGAATGACGGAAAAGAGAACTTTTCGACTTTTTACGAGTTCATCAAGAAATATTTCATGATATAAATGCATAATATTGTAAACCTAAAAACGGTAAACCTTCTTATAGTCTAAGATTCCATGCCTGTTTGAGGCAAACTGCATGGTTCTTCAAAAAATCGGAGAGTATTAATGAACCAGTATGATATTATTTTGGATGCGGCAGATATAGATCGTATAATAACAAGGATCAGCCATGAAATACTTGAAAAGCATAAAGGGGTTGAGAACCTCACTCTGATCGGCATTCACACACGCGGCGTTTATCTTGCAAAGCGTATTCAGGCCATAATTGATAAGATCGAAGGGATTTCAATCCCAACAGGTGATATAGATATTACGCTCTACCGCGACGACTGGACAAGAATTAGCCATAATCCCACAGTTCAGTCTACAGATATAACGTTTTCCGTAGATGGGAAGCAGATCATATTAATAGATGATGTTCTGTTTACGGGTCGCACCACAAGAGCGGCAATGGATGCAATTATAGATTTTGGAAGGCCTGACCGGATTGAGCTGGCTGTGCTTGTTGACCGGGGGTACAGGGAACTTCCGATACAGGCAGATTATGTCGGCAAATTTATTGAAACAAGGCTTTCTGAAACAGTAAATGTTTTACTGGCCGAACATGACGGCAAAGACCAGGTGGCTATTGCAAAGCTTTCATACTGAGATTTGAGATAATATATGAGCACAAAAGAACATAAAAAAAAGGCTCCAAAGAGCGTAAGGGTAGGCATAATATCTGTTTCAACCACCCGAACAATCGTGGATGATAAAAGCGGCCTTTGGATAAGCAGGCGGGCTAAAAAGGAGGGGCACGAGGTGGTGTTTCACCGTGTTGTTCAGGATGACGCCCAAACAATAAAGCAAACCGTCATTGAAATTATAAGCGATTATAAGCCTAATGTTATTTTGCTTACAGGCGGCACAGGCATAAGCAGCAAAGACGTTACCATTGAAGCTGTGCGTCCGATGTTTGATAAGGAGCTTACGGCATTCGGCCCTCTTTTTGCCCAGCTCAGCTTTGAAGAAATAGATTCAGCCGCTCTTTTATCCCGCGCTACTGCCGGAGTTGTTAAAGGAACCATTGTTTTTTGTATGCCTGGAAGCCTTAAAGCATGTAAACTCGCCTGCAAAGCTCTTATTTTCCCTGAACTGGGGCACCTTGTCAAACATGTCTATGAAGATACGCCAAAGACTGAAGATGAGGTAATTATCCAGCCACAGATTTACGCTGATCATCACTGATATTTTATATATAAATCATAACTGTTCAGCCACTGATCTACTTTGTAACGGTTCACGGTTCAGAGATTAATCACTTTGCGATTTTCTTCATCGTTAAAATTTGAGACTTCCTGGATAGCGCTAATGGTTAGCGCTGACGCTTCACTTCGTGTCACTACGTGTCTCGTTTTTGCGGGAATGACATGGGTGCGATAGCGCAAGTATTTTTATATTAAATCAGTTGAACCTTGAACCTCTGAACCGTAGTATTTAAACCTACCTGCGTTCATCTGTGTGAATCTGTGGCTGAATACAAGATGAGATGGTTTTATAAAAAAGGGCTTCATCCGTGCGTCCCCGTTTAAGGCATCCGTTGGCATAGATTTCACATTTTTCTTTCAGGGTTTTTACGGCCGCTCTATGCTGCCCTTCTGAAAGCAGGCCGCTTGCAATTATTTTGTTTAACGCCTTAATCCGGTATTTGTCCAGTACCGGCAATCTTGAAAGCTGATCACAATGTCCGCCGCGCTTTATGATAAGAGGAATATCTATAAGGTATACAGGATAGCTGCAGCTTATCCTTAACCACAAGTCATAGTCTTCGCATGCGGGCAGGTCTTCATCAAACATGCCTACTTTGTCAAAGAGTTCGCGCCTGATCATTACAGCGGAAGGGCTTACCATGCACAGGTCTAAAGAATGTTCAAAAATCATCCCTGACAACTTCTTGGGCCGCCTTTTTGGATTGACCCTTACATTGTTTCTAATCCATATTTCATCAGTCTGGCAAATCAGGGCATCATAATTCTCATTAAAAAAATCAACCTGTGTTGACAGCTTGTTTTGCATCCAGAGATCATCTGAGTCAAGAAAGGCAATAAACCGGCCTGACGACAAAGCAATTCCCCTGTTTCTTGCAGCGCTTACCCCTTTATTGTTTTGAGTGAAAGCTATAATATCATTTTTATATGAGTTAAGGATAGATTGGGTGTTGTCGGTTGAACCGTCATCTATGACAATCAGCTCAAAATCTTCAAAATTCTGGGCCAAGACCGAATCAATGGCCTCTTTGAGTATCCAGCCACGGTTGAAAGTCGGGATGATTACACTTACAAGTGGATTTTCTCTTTTTTTGTTCATTTACAAAATCCATATCATAGGCTACAAAAACTTAGTCAAGTGGTCGAGTAGTTGACTGGTAAAATGGTTGTTAGGTTCACGGTTATAGTTATCATTTGTATCTCATGAATATCAAACATTTTTAGCTAATATTAACATCCCCCCAACCCCCTTTAAAGGGGGAATATAAAGGAATTTTTCCGATTTATTCCCCCCTTTGAGGGGGGCAAGGGGGGTGTAAAAAGGCAATCGCAGGGAATTTATTAAATGAATGATATAAAAGAACTTACGCTGCTTATGAAGGAGCTTGAAAACCAGCTCAAAATCTGCATGCGTTGCGGGATGTGCCAGGCAGTATGCCCTGTCTTTGCGGAAACAGGCCGCGAAGCTGATGTGGCTCGCGGAAAACTGGCGCTTCTTGACGGGCTTGCACATGAAATGTTCAAAGACCCAAAAGGCGTTTACAAGCGTTTGACCCGTTGTCTTTTTTGCGGTTCCTGTGCGGAAAACTGCCCCAGCCGTGTAAGCATCCTGGAAATCTTTATTAAATCCCGTATGATCCTTACATCTTTTATGGGTCTTTCTTCAGCACAAAAGCTGATATTAAGAGGTGTATTGGCCAGCCCTGAAACATTTAACCGTTTTTTGGCATGGTCTATATGGGCTCAGAGACTTTTTACTAAACCTGCAGACAAATTTCTTGGGACATCTTGCGCAAGGTTTGCCTCACCTTTGCTGAGAAACCGTCATTTTATGCCTCTGGCTGAGAAACCGTTTCACAGATTACTGCCGGTTCAGCGCACAGGATCCGATCGTTCAGGCATTAAAGCAGGATTTTTTGTCGGCTGCCTTACAGACAAAATTTTTCCAGGAGTTGCTAAGGCTGTTTGCGATGTTTTGGATCATCATGGAGTCGGCCTTTTTATACCGGAAGGTCAAGGATGTTGCGGTGCTCCGGCACTGACTTCAGGTGACAGGGATACTTTTGAGCGCCTGGTTAATTTAAATCTCGAAATATTTGACAAACAGGAGTTTGATTATCTGGTTACATCATGCGCTACCTGCGCTTATACGATAAAAAGGCTGTGGCCCATGATGCTTGAGAGGTCTGATCTCAAGGACAGAGTCGAAAAAATGGCGGATAAAACCATGGATATTAATCAATTCCTTGTGTCAAAGGTCGGCATTAAAACAGGAGATAGCAATAGCAATCAATCTGTTGTCGTAACATATCACGACCCCTGCCACCTTTCAAAATCTCTTGGAGTGTCGATCGAACCCAGGGCGCTCATTAAAGCCAACCCTCGATACCGTCTGCAGGAGATGCCCGAAGCAGACAGGTGTTGCGGGTCGGGCGGAAGCTTTAATTTGCAGCACTATGCCATTTCATCTCAAATCGGGAAACGGAAATTAGCAAACATCTTAAGCACAGGGTGTTCAATGGTTGCCACAGGATGTCCTGCCTGCATGATCCAGATTTCAGACATGCTTTCCAGGTCGCAAAGCAAAATTATTGTCAAACATCCTGTAGAAATCTATGCTGAAACACTAAATTATATTTGATTTTATCATTACTCTACCCGTTTTCTAATGCAGAACATAGCGGAACATAATAGATTTATTGATTTTTTCACTTTACATGGTTATAGATGACATCGGAAAGACACAATTAGGGAACTCTTCAAAAAGGATACTCTGATGCCACGCATTTTTGATAACATAGAAAAAAGCCTTCTGCTGTTCCCGTGGAGTCAATTGTAAGTAAAATAGTTTTTATTCGCGATGAAAAAGTTATGCTGGATCGGGATCTTGCAGAGCTTTATGGAGTGGAAACTAAGGTTTTGAAGCAAGCAGTTCGGAGAAACATAAAACGTTTCCCTGATGATTTTATGTTTGAACTGACAAAAGAGTAAAATCAATCTTGATGAACTCGTAAAAAGTCGAAAAACGTCCTTTTTAGTCATTCCGGCGAAAGCCGGAATCCAGTTTATTCAAGTACTTACGAAGCCTCTGGACTCCGGTTTTCACCGGAGTGACGACTTTTTACGATTTCATCAATATTTATTTTTAAATAATTATATTTTTATTTTTTGAAGGCTTGAGTATGAAAAAGAAGGATGTACAATATTTTAAAGAATTTCTAACCAGACGTCTTGAAGAGCTTTTGAGCCGTGCGGATGATACTGTTTCCGGCATGACCGTTCAGAAAGAGAATTTTCCTGATCCGACGGATCGCGCTTCTCTTGAAGCGGAACGCAATTTCATGCTTCGTATAAGGGACAGGGAAAACAAGCTGATAAAGAAGGTTAAAAAAGCACTCGTGCGTATTGATAAAGGCACCTTTGGAATTTGTGAAAAGTGCGGAGAAGATATTTCTATTAAACGTCTTAAAGCCAGACCCGTTACTACCCAGTGCATTGAATGCAAAACCAAAGAGGAGGCTGTAGAAAAATCTCTTGGATTATAAAAAGCATGTGGGGATAGACCTTCACATCCATTCTACTGCTTCGGACGGAACATTTTCTCCTCAAGAAATCATTTCCCTTGCCCATACTCTTAATATGGGCGCTATTGCAATAACGGATCATGATACTATTGACGGCTCAAAAGAGGCGTTTACCCTTGATATACCTCCTTCATTGAAACTTTTAGCCGGTGTTGAAATTAGTGTAACATCTGACACGTCTCTTTCCTATGCCGGCAGCTTCCATATGTTGGGCTATTCTATCAGGCTTGATGATCCTGTTTTGAACCGGACGCTTTCTATGCTTCAGGATGCCAGAAGGAATCGGAACCCAAGAATTGTTAACCGTCTTAATAACCTGGGGATAAATTTTTCTTTAAAAGATGTTGCGGATGAATTTGGCGAAGGTCAACTTGGAAGACCTCATATTGCCCAACTTATGGTAAAAAGAGGTTTCGTAAAATCAATTGATGAAGCATTTGACAGATACCTTGGGGCCGGCCGGCCAGCATATATTGATAAATATCGCCTTGACTGCGGACAAGCAATTGAGATTATACTTGCCGCCAGAGGTATCCCCGTACTGGCTCATCCTTTTTTTCTACACATCGAAAATAAAAACCTCTTTGAAAATTTTATTGTAAAGCTGAAGGGATTAGGCCTTAAAGGGATAGAGACCTATTATCCGGCACATTCGCGTGATCTAACCGCTTTTTATATTAAGATTGCAAAACGTTATGACATGTTGATGACCGGAGGGACCGATTTTCACGGTTCTATTAAACCTGATATAAAAATGGGATCAGGCAGAGGCGATCTTTTTGTACCCTATGAACTTTATGAAAAACTGATAAACTCGTAGAAACTTAAATTTATCAGGTGTTAAGTATTAAGATTATGGTAACCGTTCACGGTTTACAGTTATCGGTTCACGGTTGAAAAAACTGTGAACTGTGAACTGTGAACTGTGAACCGACAACCGTGAACGGTTAGAGATTATGAAACAGATAGATCTTTCTGGATTTGAACAAAACTTTCTATATAAATTTAAGAATATCAATATCCTTGAGGAAGCTCTAAACCACAGTTCGTTTGTCAATGAACAGCTTGGCACAGACATGAAGGATAATGAACGGCTTGAATTTTTGGGAGATGCCGTATTAGACCTTATTATCGGGCATATTCTCATGCAGCGATACCCGGATATGGACGAGGGCAATCTGTCCAGAATGCGCGCCATCCTTGTTAATGAATCTCAGCTTGCAACCATTGCGCATAAAATAGAATTGGGCAGATATGTTAAATTAGGCAAGGGAGAGATTCAGACAAACGGCAAGGGAAAAAGGTCAATTCTGGCTGATACGTTTGAGGCCGTTATTGCCGCTGTATATCTGGATGGCGGGTTTGATGCGGCATTTAAAATTATAGACACTCATTTTTCATCCCTTTTTCATCTTGTTTCAGCTCCTGCAGCGGATCATGATTACAAAAGCAGGATACAGGAACTTGTCCAGGAAACCCACAGTGCAGCTCCTGTTTACACGATCATAAGCGCAAGCGGCCCTGATCATGACAAGACATTCAAGGTTCAACTTAAGGTTTACGAAGTGGTTGTGGAGGGTGTCGGCAAAAGTAAAAAGATTGCCGAGCAGGATGCAGCTAAAAAAGCGCTTGAGATTTTAACAAAAAATGACAATAACAAATAAACCTTTTATAGTTCCTGTTTTTCTTCCAAATGCCGGATGTCGTCATCAATGCGTTTTTTGCAACCAGACAGCAATAACAGGTGAGAGACAAGAAAAAATTTCCAATAAAAAGCTCAATTCATATATTGACGGATTTATAAATTATAAAGGGCCGCAGCGGGAAAAAATTCAAATTGCATTTTACGGCGGGAATTTCTTGGGGCTAAAAAAGGGATATGTTTGTTCATTGCTTGACGAGGCTTCAAAGTTTGTAAGACAGGGAAGGGTTGACAGTTTGAGGTTTTCCACCCGTCCTGATACTATAGATAAAGATAGGCTTGATATTATAAAGGATTATCCAGTTTCAACCATTGAACTCGGTGTTCAGTCCATGGATGATCGTGTTTTAACCGTATCCGGGCGAGGGCATACTGCCGCTGATACAGAAAAAGCTGTTTGTTTGTTAAAAGAACGAAACTATGAAACCGGCATTCAGATGATGGTGGGACTACCGGGTGACAGCGATACAGGGGCTTTTGCTACAGGTAGCCGTATTGCAGAGCTTTATCCGGATTTTGTCAGAATCTATCCAACACTGGTTATTGATAAAAGCCCGCTTGCCGGTTGGTACAGAAATGGTAAATATACTCCATTATTGCTTCAGGAATGTGTAAGTCTTGTAAAAAGGCTATACCTGTTATTTGAAGAAAAAAACATTTCTGTAATCCGTATGGGGCTTCAAGCTTCCGAGAGTCTGTCAAAAGAATCTACAATTCTGGCAGGGCCCTATCATCCTGCCTTTGGCCACCTTGTGTTTTCCGAGATATTTCTTGATAAAGCCCTGTCTGCAATGGAACTGGAGAATCCTTTGCACGATAAAATTTCTATAAGGGTGAATCCGAAAAGTATTTCCAGAATCAGAGGGTTAAATAATAGCAACATGGCAATTCTTAAAAAAAGATTTAATATTAAGTCGATTCAGATTATTCCGGATTTAAACCTTACGGAAAACGCTTTGCTGGTTGAACCGCAGACAGATTCGGATTCTGTTTCAGGATTTGGCTGTTGACAGCTTTTTACGTGCCTGTTAATTTACGAATTCATCAGATTTGATGGTCTCGTAAAAAGTCTTGAAATCGTCATGCCGGACTTGATAAGCCTG
>JASEIZ010000097.1 GCA_030017395.1 Desulfobacterales bacterium
TATTGTAGCGATAGTCTGGATGTTTATGTAGAAAATATCCTTAAGTTTAAGGGACAGCCGGGGATTTATAAGGGCAACCGCGCGATAGAGGTGTCAAAATTTATTGTTGGGGAAGAGGTGTATTGATATGGAACAGAACGAGTCGGCGGAAGAAGTAAAAGAAACAAAAAACGATGAAGAAATCGGATGGGACGATGTTCAGGAAGAGATGAAGGCATCTGCCGGGCCGGTTGAAAAAAAAGAGGTCAACAGCGTCAGTTTTAATGAAATAAAAGAGAGTAAAGTAAAAAAAGCAGCGCTGGATCTGGATTTTATTCTGGACATACCCCTTACAGTGACGGTTGAGCTGGGCAGAGGAAGGATGTTGATAAGTGAGCTTCTTCAGTTAGGTCATGGTTCGGTTATAGAGTTGACGAAATTTGCAGGAGAACCAATGGATGTTTTTGTCAACAATCGATTGATTGGCAGGGGGGAAGTGGTTGTGGTTAGTGAGAAATTCGGGGTTAGATTGACGGACATTGTTTCGCCTGCCGAGAGGCTTAATAACTTGAAGTAGTTGATTGGTCGAGCAGGAAAATAGTCGAATGGTCGAGTATGGGAACAATTCCCAACCATTTAGTCACTCGACGAATAAACTACTCGACCAATTTGAGGAGTACCATGAATTTACCGGTATTGATCCCCTCTTTTTTGAAAATCATATCTGCCCTTGCCGTTACGGTGGGGGTTATGATTGTTGCTGCGTATTTGTTTAAAAAATTTGTTAAAAAGGGAGAAGGGGAAATCAATGGCAGAGAATTGATAAAGATTTTATCTGCTAAATATCTGGGGCCTAAGAGCAGTATAATGCTTGTTAATGTTCTGGGCAACATTATGGTGATCGGGGTTTCGAGCAGCAACATATCTCTGTTGACGGAGATCGTCGATTCTGAATCGCTTGAACAACTAAAAGATATTCAGGGGCGGAAAGGCAAAAGAGTTTCCTTTTCCGATTATTTAAAGAGGTTATCCAAGGGGTCGCGTTTTGATTCTTGATGTTTTAAAAAAAGACAAAAAAATATACCGGAAATATCTTATATGCATCATGGTAATTTTTGGACTTGTTTTTTTTGCAAGCTCTTCGTGGGGGCAATCATTTTCTGTTCCCTCGATAAGTTTGAATGTCGGGGATAGCGGTGATGAACCAGGCAAGGCAGCGGTAGTTATTCAACTACTGTTTCTTCTTACAGTACTTTCTCTTGCTCCCGCAATACTTGTAATGTTGACTTCGTTCACTCGAATTGTTGTCGTTCTCTCCCTTCTAAGACATGCCCTTGGTACGCAGCAGATACCTGCAAACCAGATTGTCATTGGATTGGCTCTCTTCCTGACCTTTTTTATCATGACACCGGTTTGGAGTGAGGTAAATTCGCAGGCGCTGCAGCCGTATATTCGTGAAGAGATATCGGCAGAAAGGGCCTTTGACATGGCCGCGCAGCCCATAAAAAATTTTATGTTAAAACAGGCCAGAGAAAAAGATATTGCCCTCTTTATCAAGATTTCAAAAGAGGAAATGCCCAAAAAACCTGATGAGATAAAACTTCCCGTATTAATGCCCGCTTTTGTAATCAGTGAATTAAAGACGGCTTTTCAAATCGGGTTTATGATCTATCTGCCTTTTTTGATACTGGATATGGTCATTGCCAGTGTGCTTTTATCAATGGGAATGATGATGCTTCCACCTATAATGATAAGTCTGCCGTTTAAACTACTCCTTTTTGTGCTGGTTGACGGGTGGAATTTGATAATCGGTTCACTGGTTCAAAGCTTTGCTTAAGAGAGGTGCTCATGAATGTTGATCTGATTATTGGGCTGGCCGCCGAGGCCATAAAAGTCACCTTGCTGCTTTCAGCCCCCATGCTTGTAGTTGGCCTTACCGTGGGCCTTATTGTCAGCATCTTTCAGGCCGTAACTCAGATTCAGGAAATGACGTTGACATTCGTTCCTAAAATAGTTGCCGTTATGGTGGCACTCATTATTGCGCTTCCATGGATGATAAACCTTATGGTTACTTATACAGACAAACTCTTTCATAACATACCGATGTATATAAAGTAAGCCTGAAGGTTAAAGGTGAAAGGACAGAAGTCGGAACCGTTGAACCCTGAACCCTGAACCCGGAATCGTGAACCATGAATATGCCGCAAATAACCGCGGAACAGGTTGAGACGTTTATTTTTATACTTCTCAGGGTGAGTTCGATTGTAGCAACCATGCCTATTTTAGGGGAAAGGAGCGTTTCTGTCAGGTTAAAAGGCGGGCTGTCTCTGATGATAGTATTCCTCCTTTTTCCTTTTGTTAAACTCCAAATCTCGTCTCCTGATATTCTGCAGTTAGCGTTGAGAATGGCAGGGGAAGTTGTGATCGGGGTTACCGTAGGGTTGGCGGGCAGACTGATCTTTGCAGGGATCCAATTAGCAGGGCAGCTTGTAGGCTTTCAAATGGGTTTTGCCATAGTAAATGTATTTGATCCAATAACCAGCGCGCAGGTTTCAATTATAGCCCAACTTCAATATCTGCTTGCCATGTTGGTATGATGGCCACCATCTCTTTTTATATGCTGTCGCGGAAAGCTACAGAATTGTTCCTGCCCTCGGTTTTCATTTTTCAGGAGAATTAACGCAGGCAATGGTTGAGCTTTCAAAAGATATTTTTATCATAGCAATTAAAATAGGTGCTCCTGTTATCACAATGCTTTTTATGATAAGTGTCGGGTTTGGATTGATTGCCAGGGCCGTTCCCCAGATTAATATACTTATTGTTGGATTCCCTTTGCAAATAGCTGTGGGGCTTATATGTCTCGGACTTGCTCTTCCCATTTTTGCAAGAATGGTGAGCGGTATTTTTCTGAATTTTGGAGACAAGCTGAACCTGCTTTTTCATTTAATGTAGGGGTTTTTTGACGCAAGTGTCAACAGATAGTCTAAAATATGACTGAACAGAATAAAGATCAGGAAAAGACCGAGCGGGCTACTCCTAAGAAACGGGAAAAGGCGAGAGAGAAAGGTCAGGTTGCAAAAAGCAGGGAGGTTGCATCTGTGGCGGTTCTGCTGGCCTGTCTGGCATTTTTCTGGTTTGGTTCTCACGCTATATTAGAAAAGATGATGGCTCTTACAAGATGGTTGTTTACCCAGTCCGGTGAATTCAAGGTTGATTGCAATAATATTCAGCATCTTTCAATCAGTCTTGTTTATAAGAGTTTCGCCATGCTTTTCCCTCTTCTTATGGCTGCATTTTCTATGGCGTTGCTTGTCAATTACGTTCAGGTGGGTTTTGTGTTTTCTGCAGAATCGGTGCAGCCGAAACTATCGAAGATTGATCCGGTTAAGGGATTCCAGAAACTGTTTTCCATCAGGTCCCTTGTTGAACTGGCAAAAAATATATTTAAGATTTCGATAGTCGGTTTTGTTGCTTATATAACCATCAAGGGGGAAGCAGAGAATTTTATTCCGTTGCCGGACCAGAGCGTGTGGGGAATATTGATTTGCATCGGAGGGGTTGCTTTCAAGATTATTTCCAGAGTCTGTCTTGCGCTTATAATCCTTGCAGTTTTAGATTATATTTATCAGAAGTGGGAATTTGAAAAAGATCTTAAAATGTCAAAACAGGAGGTAAAGGACGAATTAAAGCGAACAGAAGGAGATCCCATTATAAGGGCAAGAATAAAGCGTCTTCAGAGAGATGCGGCCAGAAAAAGAATGATGGCAAGCGTTCCTGGAGCAGACGTGGTTATAACCAATCCCACCCATCTTGCCGTAGCACTTCGCTATGATCAGGCAAGTGCTTTTGCGCCTAAGGTGGTTGCTAAAGGGGCTGGTTTTATAGCCGAGAACATAAAAGATATTGCCAGGAAAAACAATGTGCCTATTATTGATAACAAGCCGCTGGCACGAGTATTGTATAAAAAGGTGGAGGTGGACGAGATAATACCGGCAAATTTATACAGAGCGGTTGCTGAAGTACTGGCATTTGTTTATAGCATGAAAAATGGTCGAGTAGTCGAGTAGTCGAGTACGGAGGTCAGAGGTCGGAGGTCAGAGAACCAGTAACGAGTAACCAGTGACCGAATTGAAGATTGACTATTGAAGATTGAAGGAATTCCGTCAATTTTTAAAAAAACAGAGCGAAGCGATTCCAACAATCAACAATCATAAATCATAAATCCAAAGCGGGATAAAAATGGCTGATTCTTACGTTAAAACCGGCAATTTTGCCGATATGTTTAAAGGTGGTAATACCGCGATGGCTATAGGGGTAGCAGGTATCCTTCTGGTTATGATGATACCCATGCATCCCTTTGTTCTCGATATCCTTCTCTCTTTCAGCATAACCTTTTCTTTGATTATACTGCTGGTTTCCGTTTATACACCGAAACCTATTGATTTTTCCGTTTTTCCATCCGTTCTTTTAATTGCGACCCTCCTTCGTTTGTCTCTTAATGTGGCTTCTACGCGTCTTATACTTCTCCATGGTAATGAGGGCACTGGGGCTGCCGGGCAGGTCATCAAGGCCTTCGGCGCCTTTGTTGTCGGCGGTAATTATGTTGTTGGGTTTATAGTGTTCCTGGTGCTTGTCCTGATTAATTTTATTGTTATAACCAAGGGCGCTACAAGGATAGCCGAAGTGGCGGCAAGATTCACCCTGGATGCGATGCCAGGAAAACAGATGAGCATTGACGCGGATCTTAATACAGGGCTGATTACAGATGCAGAGGCGAGAAAAAGGCGGCGTGAAATTGGGCTGGAATCAAATTTTTATGGCGCAATGGATGGGGCGGGCAAGTTCGTCAGGGGAGATGCAATCGCCGGAGTTCTTATTACCATGATAAATATTCTCGGCGGTTTGATTGTCGGCGTACTGCAGATGGACATGTCTGTGTCGGATGCTACTCGCGTCTATACGCTTCTTACAGTGGGTGATGGGCTGGTAACGCAGATTCCGGCGCTGATTGTATCAACTGCTACTGGCATGCTTGTTTCCAGGTCCACAGCCTCATCTGATTTGGGGAATGAAGTAGGAGTACAGCTCTTTGCCAAGTCAAGGGTGATTGCTACGGCTTCTGTTATTATATTGATATTTGGTTTGATTCCGGGCATGCCCAAGTTGTCTTTTCTGGTCATTGCTCTTGCTTTGGGAGTTATTTCATACAGAACCTTTAAATCGTCAAAGAAAATCGAAGAGGTAAAGGAAAAACCGCAGACTGAAGCGGTGGAGAAATCAATAGAAGCTCTTTTGCCGCTTGATACTCTTGAACTCGAGATGGGATACAGCCTGATACCTCTCGTTGATGCAGGACAGGGCGGTGAATTGGTTGAGAGAATCAAGGCGCTGAGAAGGCAGATGGCTGTTGAAATGGGCTTTATCATGTCTCCAGTGCATATAAGAGACAATCTCCAGATAAAGCCTGGTGAATATATTGTTAAACTGAAGGGGGTTGAGGCATCCAGAGGAGAAATACAGATGGGCAAGTATCTGGCAATCACTGCAGGAAATGAAGCCGCAAAAATACCGGGAATTAAGGCAAAGGAACCTGCTTTTGGCCTGCCTGCCGTATGGATAAATGAAAAAGAAAAAGAAGCGGTTCAAGCAAAGGGTTTTGTCGTTGTTGATCCGGCCTCTATTATTACGACCCATTTGACTGAAATCGTAAAAACACATGCAGATGAACTCTTGGGCAGACAGGATGTTCAGTCTTTGCTGGATAGTCTGGCAGTGAGCCATCCCAGAGTCGTAGAGGAGCTTGTTCCGAAGATCGTTCCGCTTGGCACGCTTCAGAAAGTATTGCAAAGGCTTCTGAAGGAGAGAATTTCTATTCGCGACTTTCTTACGATACTCGAAACACTGGGGGATTATGCGCCTTTGACAAAAAATGTCGACATGTTAACAGGATATGCAAGACAGGCCCTGTCCAGGAGAATAACAAGGGAATATAAGGATGCTGATGGGAATATAACAGTTATTATGGTTTCTCCTGACATTGAGGACAGAATCGGTAAATCTGTTCAGCATACGGAATATGAATCATTTGTTGCGGCTGACCCAACCCTGATACAAGAGATTGCAGAGAATCTCAAGAAGTTTATTAAGATATTTACCAACAAAGGCCTGCCGCCGATTATTCTCTGCTCGCCAAATGTCAGGGGATATTTAAGCAAGATACTGGAAAAGTTTTTCCCCAATATTGTTGTTCTTTCCCACAACGAAATTATTCGTGATGTAAATATTAAATCTCTGGGTATGCTGGTGGCAAAAGATGCAGATTAAAAGATATAATGCTGCGAGTATAAATGAGGCTATGGATAAAATAAAGGCGGATATGGGCCTGGACGCCATAGTGCTTTCCAGCAGAAGACAGAAGGGCAGGATTGAGGTGATTGCTGCCAGGGATGATAATTCTGAAATCCTAAAAGAAAATAAAGTTGAACCGCAAAAGCGAGCAAAAGCGAGCGAATCTGAAAATAGCAAACTTCCTTACGGTCGAAGATTTCCCGCAGCAAGCTGCGGGGAGCTTCAAAAATATGAAAAAGAGGAATCAGATACATTTTCAATAATCAGATCGGATGTTAATGAATTAAAGTCCTTTATTATGGATTTTAAAAAGCAAGGTGGCATTTATGCCGAGCTGACTGAGATAAAGGAGACAATGGGTCTTCTGTTTGATGTTCTTGGCATTCAAAATAATGGAAGAATTTCTTCTTCTCTGTCAAAAGTTTATTATCACCTGATTTCGACAGGCATATCAAAACAATGTGCCTGCGCGTTAATAGAGGAGTTAAGAAACGACAGCCGGGCGGAAGATCCTGAAAACCATCATTATACTCTGGCTGCTGTTGAGAATAAGATAAAAGGAGCTATTGCATCTTATTATAGTGATACAGGCAGTAATACGGAGAAAAAGAGAATCTCCGCTTTTGTCGGTCCAGCCGGCGATGGGAAAACAACAACCCTGGCAAAGCTGGCTGCACGCTTTTTATTTAAAGAGAAATTAAGCGTGGGTATCATAACTACGGATACATATCGGATAGGTGCGGTGGAACAACTGAAAAAATATGCGGACATCATGGGTATCCCCATGGAGATTGCCTCTAAAAAGAAGGACTTAGAGAGAGTTTTGAATAAGTTTGCCGACAAAGATATCATACTGATAGATACACAGGGGAAGAGTCGTGGTGATGAAAGCTATTTATTGAAATTAAAGGAATGTTTGACGATGGGTCTTCCCATGGAAACCAATCTTGTTTTGAGCATGACATCAAGTCAGGAAAGCATGATGGATGCTGTGGATAGATTTGGTATTATAAATTACAACAACATTATATTTACGAAACTTGATGATTCAAAAAAATACGGTTCAATTTACAATGTTATTGATCATGTCGGCAAACCGGTGTTTTACATCGCCAATGGACAGAACGTTCCCCGTGATTTAAATAAAGTGGATCCTGAAAAGCTTGCAAGGCTGGTAGTAGGCCGTGGATCAGGGAGGTAGTTTCAGTGGATCAGGCAGGAGTGTTGAGAGAAATGAATAGAAAAGGGATCTCCCCGACAATCGAACCAAAAAGATATAATGGCAATACCCGCGTTATCGCTGTTACCAGCGGCAAAGGGGGTGTTGGAAAAACAAATATAACCGCGAACCTTG
>JASEIZ010000098.1 GCA_030017395.1 Desulfobacterales bacterium
AAAAACAATCTATTGCTCGGAAAAATTAAATTTTATCCCCATGAAGATAAACCAAAAAATGTTATTATCAGCCAGGAACCGTTATGCGGACACCAGGTTGTCGAGGGTACATTTGTAAATATTATCGTAAACAGAAAACACGACCGGATAAAAGAGCAATATTCAGATGCTGCGGAAGGTGCAAGCATTTTCAGATACAGGTTAAGTGACGGATTTCTAAAAAGACATATTCTTGTACACTTAAACAGTCCTGTGCTTTCAATTGATCTTTTTGATAACTTTGCAAAACCTTGTGAAGAAATCTTGCTAATAGTTCCAAAAAATCATGATTCAACCATTTTTCTATATGAAAACGACAAGCTGGTTAAAACTCAGGTTTTTGAACAACAATAGAACAAACTTCAGGAGACATGATAATGAAAAAACTTGTTGCCCCTTCAATACTATCTGCCGATTTTTCTAAGCTCGGAGATGAAATACGATCTGTTGAAAATGCAGGGGCGGATTGGATACATGTTGATGTTATGGACGGTCATTTTGTCCCAAATATAACAATGGGGCCATTAATCGTTAAAGCTGCGAGCGGTATTACATCACTGCCTATCGACGTGCACCTGATGATAGAAGCGCCCGACCGTTATATTCAGGATTTTGCAAAAGCCGGAGCAGACTTGATTTCTGTCCACATTGAAGCATGTGTTCATGCAAACAGAACTATCCAGATGATAAAAGAATCCGGCTGCCGTGCCGGAATAGCGCTAAACCCCTCGACAGCAATTTCGTCGATAGACTGGATTCTGGAATATGTCGATCTTGTAGTAATAATGAGTGTTAATCCGGGTTTCGGAGGGCAGACATTTATAACAAACACTCTCGATAAGATCAGAATCCTGCGCAGCATGATTGAAAGTCGGAACCTGTCCACCCTGATCCAAATAGATGGCGGGGTATGCGAAGAAAACATTGGAGACATTTCAATTGCCGGTTCAGACGTCTTTGTGGCAGGATCAGCGATTTTTGGAAGCTCTGATTATAAAAAAACAATAGCAAATTTTAAGAAAACAATCGGGCGATAATCACGAAAACACGAAACAGAAAGCAAAAAAACTGCAAAAAAACTTACCACAGAGATCATAGAACATACTGATGTTTTCTAAAAAAATTTCTCTGTGATCTCTGTGTGCTGCGTGGTAAAGGAGAAGAAACAATGAAGCCATCTAAAAAACGCCGGAAGATCATGGTAATTCACGGTCCAAACTTAAATATGCTGGGGAAAAGAGAGCCTGATATTTATGGAAAGGAGACTCTTGAAGAAATCAACTCAATGCTGAAAAACCTCGGGGAAAAACTGGAAATCGATGTAGAAACATTTCAATCAAATTATGAGGGTGCAATTGTTGAAAAAATCCACGAAATTTCAGAAAAATACAAGGGGCTGATCATTAATCCCGCTGCATATACACATACAAGCATTGCAATACGCGATGCACTTCTTTTGCTCGATATACCTGTAATTGAAGTACATCTATCGAATATTTACAAGAGAGAGCCTTTTCGTCACAAGTCCATAACAGCCGATGTGGCAACCGCTCAAATTTCAGGTCTTGGAGTTCAGGGATATATAATGGCTTTGGAGGCTATTACTAAAATGTAAGGCCGTTGCAAATTCCAAATTCGCAACGGCCTTATTATTTATATTTATCTTATACCCTGTTATTCTTTTTCACTTGGGATGGCACTCACCGCATGTAAGCGGGCCTTTATTTTCTTTTTCATGGCATCCTTTGCAATTGGTATGAAATGCCTTCATTAAAGGCATCGTCTTGCCGCCAGACTCAACTTTATGACATTCAGCGCATTCAGTTTCAGCGGAATCATCCCATACATTCTCACCATTTTTATATATATGATGACATGCCAAACAATCGATCCCAGCTTTGTCAGCATGAAGTGTGTGCGAAAAAACAGCCCCAGGCCTTTCACGGTCTATAAAGGAATCATTTTTCAACAATTTTATCTCATCCTGAGCATATGCTGAACAAACAAACCAAAGCAAGGCTAAACCTGCTATCGCTGCATATAATACTATATTATTCTTTTTCATTCTACTCTATGCCTCCCAGTCTATTATTGCTCAAGTTTTATACCAAACTATTATTCGGACTCTTCTTCGTGTTTCATATCATCCGGAATAATCATCATGTGTGGTATTATGGTTTTGAAATGAACAGCCTTTATGCCAAGATCATATTCCTTGTTTAGATCTCTTATCTGGTCAATACAGTTATGACACGGAACAATTACTGTTTTGGCTCCGGTCTCCCGGATCTGCTCGGCCTTGACCCTGCCTGATTCCATCCTTCTCCTCTTGAATGGAGGCCCCATTGGAATGTAGCCACCACCGCCGCCGCAACAATGATTGTAATCACCGTTATCACGCATATCACGAAAATCGGTACAGAGAGCTTTCACAAGCTCTCTCCCCTGCTTTGCGAGCCCGCCATTTCTGGAGATATTGCACGGATCCTGATATGTAACAGGTTCCGTAAGCATTTTTGCAGGGTCTATCTTTATTTTGCCATCCCGCACAATATATTCGTAAAAAAGTTGCACACTGTGAATAACCGGAACAGGAGGCTTGCCGCCAGGAAGTCCTAACCAATATGGCCCTTCGAACCGAAGGGCACGATAAGCGTGCCCTCACTCCGTAATCCCGATGTTTTCCGCCCCCAATCTTTCCGCTGCATCATAGACGAGCTTTACCTGGGCAGTCATGGTCTTTCCGTCACCTGCAAACATCGCAAGATTGGTATCATCCCAACCATTACTCGGCATTGTCCAATTCTCGCGAGCTGCATGAAAAATCATCGCTGCTTCAGCAATATCCTGAGGATAGAATTTAGGCTCCCGAGCGTTAACCGTATACATAATCCTGGCGCCCTGCTTATCAATAGGAATTTCGAGGCCTTTCAATTCTTCTTCTGTCTCCTCAGCCATCCATTCACAGGTCTCAACAAAATCCTCACTTGACATCGCCATTTGATTGCCCGTGTCTTTATAGTTCTGTATAGCTGCTTTCAGACCATCTGGATGAAGATCCTGAGAGCAGCAAATACCTCTGCCTGCGGCTATCATAGTGGCAATATCTATTCCAAAGGGGCAGAACATGGAACAGCGGCGACATGCAGTGCAATCTCCGTACACTACCTCGGCCATTTCCTTCAGTGTTGCCCTGTCTACTTCTCCTTTTTTATCATAGAGCTCCCCAAGGGTTTTCATCACTTTATGTGAGGGCATATACTTTGGATCTTTGTCATGAGCCAAATAGAAAAAACAACTATCTGCGCACAACCCGCAGTGAGCGCAGATTTCCAGCCACATCTTAAAGCGACCACCTTTTAATAAATCCAGTCTCTCTTTTATAACTTTTGTATCTACGGTTTGATCTTCGGTTGTATCTACGGCAGCTTCAGCCATTTTAAAACCTCCTAACTTATGGAATACAAGCCACAATCTCCTATTGATTGAATGTTACCAGGTCACAGTGCCCCTTCTTTCACCGAATTCGCTACCAATATGTGCTCTGCTTAAAAAGAAAAGAATCATGTGACTCAATTTTGTAAACGGTATAGAGATAAGCATCAACTCACCACAAAGAATATGGATGATCGTAATTGTCTTGGCATCCATCCATTGATGATATGCCATATAGCCGGTGATAAAAGGCGCACATGCTATTGCCAATAAAATATAATC
This sequence comes from Desulfobacterales bacterium, assembly GCA_030017395.1. Lineage (GTDB taxonomy): Bacteria > Desulfobacterota > Desulfobacteria > Desulfobacterales > ETH-SRB1 > Desulfaltia. The sequence goes on from JASEIZ010000098.1 coordinate 3,757, forward strand.
TGTAGAAGTGGTTACTATTTTGACTTCTGGAAGCACAATTCGCCTGATAATCAGAACTATGGCGGCGGCAATAAGGAAAAGAGTCATCCAGTCGGCAATTCTGTCGGGCATGCTCCACAAACTGATTCCCCATGCTTCATCCCACAGAATGTTGTGCCCCAATAAAAAAAGAGGCACTGCTAAAAGACAGATATGAAAGACAAAACCTGCTATGGTTAAAACAGGGTTTTCTCTCATCCCTCTACTGCCAAAAGGAACTAACCACCTAAAGATAGAACGCATCGACCAATCAAGATTCAAATGATTATAAACAACCTTATCCTTTTTTTTACTTAAACTAATAAGGCCGACAGTTTTTATAATCATGCCGCCAATAAAAACTATAAAGGCTACCCACACAAGCGGCCCACTTACAAATTCATACATAGCTCCTCCTCGATGTATTTGGACAAAATTGAATATTTTTCAAAGGTCTCAAATTTCTGCCTGTTTTATAAAATCTACCTATTAGGTAGGAATACCTAACTATCCAATAATAGAAGGCTTTGTCAAGCAAATTTTTCATTAATCCAGCATTCTGGAAAATTCTACACTCGTTGTTAAAAGAAAATTAAAGTTACGATCACAAAGGTTGGAAGTAAAAAGACTATGGAGAATTTCAGTATGTAGCCAAAGAAACTCGGCATGGGTGTACCTGCCTCCTCTGCAATTGACCGGACCATAAAGTTAGGCGCATTCCCAATATAACTAAATGAACCAAAGAAAACAGCACCCGCTGAAATCGCCTTCAAATAGATCGAGGTTTCCGTCATAAGAAGAGGAACAGCCTGAGGTTCCGGCATCCCGGGATAAAAAGCTCCGAGTGCGGTATTGAAAAATGTAAGATAAGTAGGCGCATTATCAAGAAAACCGGAAAGAGCGCCCGTGACCCAGAAATAATGAAACGGTTCCTTTACTGCGGCAATCAAAAACGCTAATTCCCCTTTTAAGCCTGCCTTGAGTATAAGAAGGCACGGGACCATGGTAATAAATATCCCGATAAAAAGATATGCTACCTCGACGATCGGAAACCATGAAAAGTCATTGTCTTCATGTATTTTTTTCGAAGTGGTTATCAGTGAGAGGACACCCATTACGATCAGAAGACCATCTCGCACCCAGTCCTGTACTGCCCTGTGAATTCCAAATGTGTTTACCTGTCCCCAGTCCACTATTCCGCTCATGAGCACCGCCCCGACAACACCACCTAAAAAGAGGAAATTGTGTATCCCCACTAATTTCAAGGGTTCTTTTTCCCCTTCTTCCACAGGAGCGGAAGACAGCCCTTCTTTTTTATAATAATATGAATCAAGAATAAAATAGATTCCCAGGAGAATTCCGGCGGTTACAAGCATGTGCGGCAGAATCTTCATTGTCCAGAAAAAGGAAACCCCGTGGAGAAATCCTAAAAAGAGCGGCGGATCACCTAAGGGGGTCAATGAACCTCCTATGTTTGCAACCAGAAAAATGAAAAAGACCACCATGAATGTTCTGTTTTTCCGGTAATTATTTGCCTTTAAGAAAGGACGGATCATCAGCATGGCAGCTCCTGTAGTACCCATCCACGAAGCAAGCACTGTGCCGATAAGTATCATAATAGTATTTACAACCGGTGTCCCGCGTAATGTGCCCTTAAGCATGATGCCGCCGGAAACTGTAAAGAGCGCCCACAGAAGGATAATAAAGGGAACATAGTCGGCAAGGATGATATGAGCAATCTCATATAAGGCAGTGCCTTTAAAAGCAATCAAAAAGGGAATGCCTAATGCTGCCGCCCAAAAAGCTGAAACCTTGCCAAAATGGTGATGCCAGAACTTTGGGGCCAGAAGCGGGAAGAGCGCTATAGAAAGGAGCATGCATGCAAAAGGGATGCAGCTCCAGAGCGGAAGCACCTCTCCCAGATTAATATGTCCACCGCCATGACCTTTGACTCCAGAACCATGCGATTCTGAACCGGCGCCAACATCTCCGTGTCCGGTTTCTGCAACAGCATGCGCTGTTTCTTGAGTAGAGCTATGTTTTGTGTCGTTCGTTGCTGCAACGCCATGGTCTGAAGCGGCAATAGCCGGAACCAAAAACACAAAAATACTAAGCAAAAAAATTATCGCTATCCATTCCCCAAGTCTCATCTACCAATTACCTCCTCAAAACGTAAGACCGTTGCAAAAACGCTCCGTTCGTCAAACCCCGTTAATTTTCAAGCCTCAAAAACATTAAGAAAACTGAGCAAAAGTCTCCTTTTGCTCAGTTTCGGTCATTGCGAAAAGTGAAACAACGAAGCAATTTTTTGGGCTATCAACATGTTTCTATTCAACAATCCAGACAGTGCAATCTTTTATATTCTGTACAATTTTATTAGATACGCTTCCCAACACAAAGGCAGCAGTCGCGGACAACCCTCTACGTCCCACCACAACTGTGTCGTATTTTCCGTTTTCTGCCTCTGCTATGATATCCCTGGCAATGCCGATAAGCTTGTTTTGTATCTTTACTTTAACGGTGTCATCAGAAAATCCCGCATCCTTTAAAATGGTCCGGCACTCCTCCATCATTGATTCCGCTTTTTTTTTCCCCTCACTGACCATCCATTTCAGTTCAACAACCTTTTCTGAAAATAATGGCTGCCCGATCTGTTTTTCCAGGCTTGAAGACATCGTCGGCAATACGCTAAACAAAGTTATATTGTTACTTGCTGCGGGCTTAACAGTAGAAGCAACATAATTAACAACTTTTTTCGCATAATCGGATTCATCTAAAGCAATTAGAATCTTCATATCTTTTTTTCTCCTAAATTTAAGTAGAGGCCGGATAACCCCTTATAAAGTCAGGCGGCGATCAGACTCTGAATAATTCCTGTCGGGCAATCTTCAAAACACTTCCCACAACCCGTGCACTTTTCACCGTCAACTATTGCCAGGAATCTATCAACTATTATAGCTTCTTCCGGACATGCTTTTCTACATTTTCCGCAGCCCTGACAGCCAACATTGCATATATCCTTAACAACTTTTCCGCCGTCATGGGAACTGCAAAGAGTCGCTACTTTTTGCGATTCTTTTATCAACGCTGGAATGTGGCGAGGGCAGATATTTACACATGTGCCGCAGCCTGTGCAGAGCTTTTCATTTACTACAGGCAGGCCATTCTCTCCCATTTCTAAGGCGCCAAAAGGACAATTTACAACACAGGTCCCAAGACCAAGGCAGCCATACTTGCAACTTTTGTCTCCTCCGGCAAGCAGAATAGCCGCTCGGCAGTCTAATACGCCCTTGTAATTGTATTTTCGTTCTGCAGCGCTATGGGTGCCTTTACAAAATATGTTGATTATATCCCTTTCAGCCGATCCAGCGGACACTCCAAGAACAGCGGCAATTGCCTCTGCTATGTCATCGCCGCCAGCCTTACAAGCATTGGGTGGGGCTTCGCCCGCCGCTATAGCAACGGCTGCGTCGCTGCAGCCGGCATAGCCGCATCCTCCACAATTCGCGCCTGGAAGACACTCATCTATAGCAACAACTTTTGGATCAACATAGACATAAAAAACTTTTGACGCAATTCCCAGTACAACACTTAGCGCCAAGCCGATGCCGCCCATTGCCACCATTGCATTTAATATGGGTCCCATAAAATTCGCTGCCTCCTAATTTTGCCGGTTTTGTAAAAAGTCGTATTCCCCCATTTGTGACGGAACTTATTGAAAAGTTGCCTACATGGCTTGTAGGATATTGATTTGACAAAAACTTTGAACAAAGACCGCCGGGGAAATAGTTAATTTCATCACTTTTATTTTATATTTATGCAGACTTGATGAACTCGTAAAAAGTCCCGAAATCGTCATGCCGGACTTGATCCGGCAT
>JASEIZ010000099.1 GCA_030017395.1 Desulfobacterales bacterium
TCTGGCTTGTCAAGACTATATAAGATTGCTTCAACTAACCGAATACGTTCAAGGGGTTGAAGCCCGGTAGCTTTTTTTTGCCAATTGATCTACTGATTCCATAAGATTTCTCCCTTTGGTCAAAATGACAAAAAATAGGTTTTTCGTTTAAGGACAAACTGTCAATCTTCGTGTGCTTTGTGGTTTAGTTTTTCTTATCCCGCTCCTGGTTCCAGCGTACCCAGTCGTTTAAATCCTCGCTGGCAAGAAACGGCATCGGTTTTGTGGCTGTGCCGTCAGGCCGGATAACAATTTGCTGCATGGACTTTATGATATATGTCCATTCTTCCATAGACACGGCATGCGGGCCGGCAACCGGATACGGTCCAAGCACTTTGGTAGGTTGCATGATTTGCTGAGATTGCGAAGCAGAATCCGGCTTTGGAGCACTGCTTACTCCGACCTCGCCCCAGTAAACTTTAACCAGCACAGTATTGTCTTCCGCAACATTTACCCTGTAAACAGTGCCGCGCACACCGGCAACTGCCGTTTTTGTTGAGACTTCAAAACGTCCCTTCTGCCCGAACATTTTCGATACATTTGCCCATGTTTTTCCTAACACCATGCTTACATTTACATCTCTCTGTTTTGTTTTTTTGTCGAACTCAACAGATACAATTTCAAAGGTTGTAAGTTCATCGAAACGTATCAGGCTGTTATCAGGCAGTTTAAGCTCTATTCTGGAGCCTTTTTTTGTGCTGATTTTATCGCCATGGGCAGCGTAATCTCCAAGCGCTAAAGGTTGAGGCTTTATCATCCCTTTTTTAATCACCTCAACCTTTCCTTCAAGCAGGGTAACTTCCGCCATATCACCTTTTATTTCAATTTCAAGCGCCTTGTTTTCAGCCTGTGCGTAAAATGGAAACAGAAGAATTAAAAAGAAAAACAAAGGCATTGCCTTATTAATAATAAGCCTCATAATTATATACTCCAAGTTAATCATCGGGGTAAGGATTAAGGTGTAGGGATTAGATGGGGGTATGAATAAGACAGCCCAATACTGAATGGACCAACAACCTCTGCGAACAAGCCCTTAATCTTAATCCTTTTAATCCTTAATCCTCTAATCCTTCCTATAACTGAGATTTAAGTGAGCGAATACTTAAAAGAGCGTCTGCGCCTGAAACCGGATCCATCGCATCAAACTCTCCTGTTGCAAGATCCTTGGCCACCATAATGCCTCGGGTAGTGCAAATCATAACAGCATTGAAATACGGAAGATCGTTTCTCAAATCCGGGAAAGGGGAAACACTTCCAATAAACCTGGTGGCAAGATCATCAACGCCGGTGAGCTTTATAAGAATATCTTCTATCATCATTGCAAATTCCGCACGGGTTATAGTCTGATACGGTTTATAGGTATGATCCGGAAAAGGCTGAAGCCCCTTGATTCCTATTTCAATTACAGCATCAATATCGGCTTTTAACACATGATCATCTATGTCGGTTGCCGGCAGAATCTTTACAGATGTTTCAGTTGCCAATTGCTTTTCAGGGCTTTTAAATGCGGTGTCGAATTTCTTTGGAATCCTTTTTTTAAAAATCTCATCAATTTTAAGCTCCTCGATAAAAAGGGCGGCAACATCCGCGCGGGTAATCTCTTCAACAAGAGCGATCTTTTTCCCGATTTTTGAACCAGGCATGGCTCTTTCGATTTTCTGAACAAGAGCGTATTCCTTATCGGCTTCAGCAATATACCCATCGTCTAATTCAAGTACTTTTGAAAACTGATCGGCGGCCTTACGGAACTTATAAGAAATTTTATAGGCCAGACCCATATAGAAATATGGCGCGGAAACATCTTTGGAAATCAGCACGGCTTTATCAAATTCCTCTTCAACCAGCTCGAGCCAGTTTTCATCAATATTTGTCTTTCCCATTATATAAAGCCGCATAAATCCGACATTAACTTCTATTTTCTGCTCATTTCCCTGCGCATATTTCTTTGCCTCTTTCATGGTTTTAAGGCTGTTGTCAAAATCAGCTCTTAAGCCCTGAACAAGGCCGAGCCCAACATAAGCCGGTGAAAATTTCGGATTCAACTCTTTTGCCCTGTTGAATTCACGAAATGCCGCGTCAATCTTGCCTGCCTTCATCAGCTTATTGCCGTTAACAACATGGTGCTCCGGCGTATCCAGCTCAGCTTTCGGAGCCATTGCTTTTGGCCCGCATGCGTAAAGAAAAAGCAGGCTGATAGCTGCCAGTATAATAAATATCTTTTTAGCAAACATGATTCCTCCTTATTTTTTTGAGCTTTTTGCCTAATCTACCACAATCATCACACGGCATTTTTTCAAGAACGAAAGATGCTCTGAAGCACTTAGAAGTCTTGAAGCATCTGCATTGCTTATAATTATATCGGAACGGCCATGTCCTTCGGTTCTAAGCCCTTTAACGGTTAAAGGACTGTTTGTAACCCTTTGATTGCTCTGAGCGGCCGTAAGATCTTTTGCATATCCGCTCATTCCCTGTTGCACAGCAAACTCACGGCTTACATATGCTGACCCGTAAACTTCCTCGCCGCTTTCGTTAAGAATTTTCGGCGCCATTGCAGGTCTTGCATTAATTCCCCTTGCATCAATTACCATACCTGTAAAAACTTCTGGTACAGGCTTTGGCTCCGGAGCTTCGGGCGTGGCAACAGGAGGCAACGGTTCTTTTTGAACCGGCGGCACAGGCGTAATCGATTCAACCTGCTTGATTTCCACAGGAAGAATCAGTTGAGCAAACCCTCCCATCAGGCTCATTTGAACAGTAACTTCAACCGTGCCATCCGACATATATTCCTGATGGACTACCTGAGCCCCTTTAACCATTCCCTCGACCTGGGACATAATTATATCGCTCGTAATCGCAAAATCTTTAACAAGAGTTGTTGAACTGATTCTCACCCCTTTTGTAACTTCAAGAAGATTGCGCATAGCATCCAGTTTTGCGGCCCTTAAAGCCATGGGACGCGCTTGAGGTTTACCGTAATATTTTTCGGGCGGAACTCCGATCCCTTTTGCCTGAATAATCCCCTTTGTCCAGTTAATGTCGCCAGTTCCGATCTGTTCGACCAAATCCTGAAATTGCTGACAATAAACAGAAGCGGGCAGGATAAGCAGCCCGACAAACACTATTGCTAAAATTGCATACTTTTTCATAATACCTCCTTGGGATGTAAATTTTCGGTTGTCATGTTTGATGAATTCGTAAAAAGTCGTCACTCGGGTGAAAACCGGAGTCCAGTAAATTGAAGCTCCCCGCCGCAAGCAGCGGGGAATCTTCGACTGTAAGGAATTCTGTCAATTTTTTGATTCGCTCGCTAACCCCGCCGCAAGCAGCGGGGAATGCGCTCGCTGTTCAGTTCAAACAGTATGCCTGGAGCCGCCTGCTGGACCGCAAACTCAGCGGCCATGAACGTCTCCTTCTTTATGCCGAGGGAATAGAGAAGATGAATATAAACGAAAATATTCCCCAGCTTTTCAGGGATATTTTCAAAGGTGCGTTTTTGCCCTACAGAGACCCGGAAACACTAAATCTCTTTTTAAAGGAAATAAACGGTTTTGCCTATGACCACAGCGAACGCCTTGGAGACGCTTTTGAGTATTTGCTTTCCGTTCCGAGTAGCCAGGGAGATGCAGGGCAGTTTCGTACCCCGCGGCATGTCATTGACTTTATAGTGGAGATTGTGAATCCTACCAAAGAGGATACTGTCTTGGACCCGGCGTGCGGAACCTCGGGATTCCTGATCTCATCATACAAACACATCCTTCATCAAAATACAAAAAGCCGTCCAGGCGACCTTTTGACCACTGACGATAAAGGCCGGCTTATGGCTAATTTCTGCGGCTATGACATTTCCCCTGACATGGTGCGCCTGTCCCTGGTCAACATGTATCTGCACAGCTTTGCAAATCCATCAATTTACGAATACGACACGCTCACCAGCGAAGACCGCTGGAACGAGCGGTATGACGTGATTATGGCCAATCCGCCCTTCATGTCGCCAAAGGGCGGAATCCGCCCTCATTCCCGTTTCACCATTAAGGCCAAACGGAGTGAAGTTCTTTTTGTGGACTACATCGCTGAGCACCTCAACGTTCACGGTAGGGCCGGCGTGATTGTCCCCGAAGGCATCATCTTCCAGTCACAGAATGCCTATAAGAACCTGCGTAAGATGTTAGTGGACGAAAGCTATTTGTACGCGGTCATTTCTCTGCCCGCCGGAATTTTTCAACCATACGCAGGTGTCAAAACAAGCATTCTGATAATGGACAAAACTCTGGCGAAAAAGACTGGTGAAATCCTTTTCGTAAAGGTGTCAAATGACGGTTTTGACTTAGGCGCACAGCGCAGGGCCATTGATAAAAGCGATCTGCCCCGAGCCCTAAAAATCGTCAAAGCATGGAAAGAGGCAATTGCAAAGGGCAAGAGTCTTGGCCTTGATGAAACTGACAAGACAATTGCTCACATGGTCAGCAAAGAAAAAATTGCCGAATCCGGAGATTACAACTTTTCCGGAGACAGGTATCGTGAGGTTATTAGCTATGCCAATGTGAAGTGGCCGCTGGTGGAGTTGGGGGAGGTGTGTGAAATAAAAAAAGGTTCTGCAATTACAAAAAAACAAATTGAAAACGGGGAAATTCCAGTTATTGCAGGAGGTCAAAAACCAGCATATTTTCACAATGAATTTAATCGTGAAGGAAAAACTATTACCATAAGTGCTTCTGGGGCTTATGCAGGATTTGTGAATTATTTTGAAAAACCAATTTTTGCTTCTGACTGTTCAACAATTCAATCTTTGGATGAAAATAATTTGATGACTAACTTTATGTATTTACTTTTACATGGGAAACAAGATGAAATTTATAGATTTCAAATAGGAATGGGGCAACCTCATGTTTACCCAAAAGATTTAAAAAAATTCCAAATCCCCCTCCCACCATTGGAAGTTCAGGAAAAAATTGTAGCAGAACTGGACGGTTATCAGAAAATCATTGACGGCGCGAAACAGATCATTGAAAACTACAAACCCACAATCAAAATCAACCACGATTGGCTGTTAGTTGAGTTGGGGGAAGTGTGTGAAATAAACCCCAAGAAATCCGAATTAAAAGGCTTAGATGATGATTTGGATGTCAGCTTTATTCCGATGGCGGATATGAATCAAGGTGAGGCCGATTTGAATGTTAAACAAACAAGAAAGCTAAGAGAAGTTTTGACAGGTTATACATATTTTAAAAACTCTGATGTTTTACTGGCAAAAATTACTCCATGTTTTGAAAATGGAAAATCTGGGATTGCTAGAGGGTTGAGAAATGGGATAGGGTTTGGATCTACGGAATTCATAGTAATTAGGCCATATCTAAATCAAATTCTACCTGAAATAATTTATTATTTTGTTTCTGACTCGACATTCTTAACCAAAGGCGTGCTGAATATGACCGGTTCGGCTGGACAACAGCGCTTTTCTTTAGATTTTGTTAAAATGTATCCGATTTTCCTCCCACCCCTTGAAACTCAGCAAAAAATCGTTGCTGAAATCGAATCGGAGCGTGAGCTTGTGGAGGCGAACAAGAAGCTGATCGAGATTTTTGAGAAAAAGATAAAGGACAAAATCGGTGAAGTATGGGGGGAATAAAAGGAGCATTCATGAGTGAAAATGGAGTTGTTCAGGTTGATCAGATTGAAAGCATTATTTTCCTGATACGCGGTCAAAAGGTCATGCTAAGCCCTCACTTGGCGGAGCTGTATGACATTGAACCGCGCGTTCTGGTTCAGGCGGTAAAGCGAAATATCGATAGGTTTCCAGGGGACTTTATGTTCCAGTTATCAGATGATGAGTTTGTCAACTTGAAATCACAAATTGTGACTTCAAGTTGGGGCGGCCCTCGCAGAGCAAAACCTTACGCTTTTACGGAACAAGGGGTTGCAATGCTTTCAAGTGTTCTAAGAAGCAAGCGTGCGGTGCAGGTCAACATCGAAATCATGCGTGCTTTTGTCAGGCTTCGCCAATTACTGGCATCGCATACAGAACTGGCCAGCAAACTATTGGAAATGGAAAAGAAATATGATGAACAATTTAAAATCGTCTTCGAGGCTATCAGGCAACTCATGATACCGCCTGCGAAGCCACGTAAGAAAATCGGGGTTGTGGTAAAGGAAAAGAAAGCTGCCTATGGCAAAAAAGTGGGCAAAGGGAAAGAAAAACGATGAAAACGATCAAAGACATGCCCGAACACAGCCGGCCCCGCGAGAAACTGCGGGAAAAAGGCGCATCTGCTCTGACCGATGAGGAACTGGTGGCCGCTATCCTTGGCCGGGGAGTTAAAGGACTGGATGTGGTTGCCATGTCAAAGAGTGTGGCAAAACTGATACGCAAACACAAAGAAAACCTTTCCGTTGATCACCTTACATCCGTGCCTGGAATGGGACTTGCCAAGGCCGCTCAAATTCTTTCGGCCTTTGAATTAGCAAGGAGATACCTGCTCAAAGAAACCGTAAAAATCACCAGCGCAAAGGATGTACTACCGCTGGTTGCGGATATAGCCGATAAAAAACAGGAATATTTTGTGTGCATATCCTTAAACGGAGCAAACGAGGTTATTGAAAAACGTATCGTAACCATCGGCCTTGTGAACAGCAGCCAGATCCATCCCCGTGAAGTCTTTGCCGATGTCATAGCAGACCGTGCCGCAGCAGTCATCTTTGCTCACAACCATCCATCAGGCGACCCAAAACCAAGCGAAACCGACGCAAAAACCCACAGGCAGCTTACAGAAGCAGGGACAATCCTCGGCCTTCAAATTCTCGACCACATAATAGTAACCAAAAAGGGATATTTCAGCTTTCAGGAAGCCGGATTGATTGGTTAACATAGAGCGAAACCTTGGGATGTTATGTGAAATATGGACATTTAAGACATCATATTACAGCGATCTATTTGTTGCGGCCTTGTCTGCCGTTATTTTCGTAGCCCATGCCGAACCATATAGCAAGACAGAAGAACTCTGCCTGCAGATTCTTTCCTGGCAAAAACCAATTTATACATTTGAAAGTGATTACAATAAAAACCTTATTAAAATGGGTGCACGACCGGTAAACATGGACAATCTTTCCCTGTTGGCAAATTTTTGGCAGCAAACATTGATAAGCAGTATTGGATATGAAGAAGCGAATAAAAAACGTAAAGAGAAAAAAGTCACACCCTGAACATGACAGCTATTTAATGCGGATAAGTAAGGGTGAACTATTGTATAAATTCTATTATTTTCGTCCCATTGCTGGGCGTCGTGAGCATTTTGAATATCGAATATTAACAAAAGAAAAGACCAATGGGATGTTTGAAATGGTGAGCTATAATTTCAAGATCGTAAGTGGTGTACCGCAGAAAAGTTCTGTCACCAGGGTTCCTGAAATTTCAAAAGACCAATTAGAGGATATTGTTCAAAATGTCGTCAGAAAAACGAATACCGGTCCTCACTCTTGTCCAAAAACGGTTTTCAGTGAGTAAAATAATAAGTCATTGAAAAAA
>JASEIZ010000009.1 GCA_030017395.1 Desulfobacterales bacterium
GTCAACCACTCGACCAATGTCAAAGAGAATTATATTAGAATTTTAGTGCGTTAGAGCTTTTGTGGCTGAACTAATACAACAGGAGAAAAAGAATGGCAGCAATTAACGCGGCAATGGTTAAACAGCTCCGTGAAAAGACAGGAGCAGGCATGATGGATTGTAAAGAAGCTCTTACAGAGTGCGATGGTGATATAAGCAAATCCATTGATTTTTTAAGAAAAAAAGGATTGGCAACGGCCTTAAAAAGATCCGGCAGGGTTATGAGTGAGGGCGTAATAGAATCTTATATTCATATGGGCAGCAAACTTGGCGTGTTGGTTGAGATTAATTGCGAAACAGATTTTGTCGCGAAAAACGATGATTTTATTAAGTTCGCAAAAAATATAGCGATGCATATTGCCGCTATCAATCCTGTTGGGATTAGACCTGAAGATATTTCCGAAGATATAATTAACAGAGAAAAGGAAATCTATCGAGCGCAGGCTATAGAAACAGGCAAGCCTGAAAAGATTATAGATAAGATAACAGAGGGTAAGCTGCAGAAATTCTATAAGGATAACTGTCTCATGGGCCAGGCATACGTAAGAGATCCCAATATAACGGTTGAGGATCTTTTAAACGGTTTGATTGCAAAGATCGGCGAGAATATTACGATTAAACGTTTTGTACGGTTCCAGATAGGGGAGTCTTGAAGCGTTGACATTAGCCAGGTATAAAAAAGTTTTATTAAAGCTTAGCGGCGAAGCCCTTATGGGAGATAAGGACTTTGGAATCAGCCAGGAAAGGATAAAATATATGGCTGATGAAATCCGCTCGGTATTTGATCTTGGAATCCAGATCGCCATAGTTATCGGCGGAGGCAATATATTCAGGGGGGTTAGCGCAGGTTCATTCGGTATGGATAGAACAGCCGCTGATCACATGGGCATGCTTGCTACGGTGATAAACAGTATCGCATTGCAGGATGCTCTTGAGAAAAGAGGTGTTCAAACCCGCATACAGTCGGCCATATCAATGCATGAAATAGCCGAGCCGTATATACTTCGCAAGGCTATACGCCATCTTGAAAAAGGGCGTGTTGTGCTTTTTGCAGCCGGCACCGGCAACCCATACTTTACTACGGATACTGCCGCTGTATTAAGAGCCCAGGAAATTCACGCTGAAATTTTACTAAAAGCTACCAGAGTTGACGGCTTTTATAATTCGGATCCTGAAATTAACAGGAATGCTAAATTCATAAAAAAAATAACCTACATGAAAGTTCTTGAAAAACAGCTCAAAGCCATGGATACGACAGCTATTTCTCTGGCTATGGACAATAAACTCCCAATTATTGTTTTTAATCTGAAAGAAAAAGGAAATTTCAGAAAGATTGTATGCGGCGAGGAGATTGGGACACGAATTGACAGTTGAGGGTGAAGGAGATGATCGATTCGATTTATCAGGAAACAAAAGATTCGATGGACAAGTCGGTATCAGCCCTGAAAAATGAAATAAAGAGGGTTAGGACAGGGCGCGCTTCCAAGTCTCTGCTTGACGGCATACGGGCTGATTACTACGGCACTTTGACTCTGATTGCCCAGATGGCGTCTGTTTCAGTTCCTGAAAGCAGTCTCATTACAATACAGCCGTGGGACAGCTCCGTAATCAAGGAGATTGAGAAGGCGATATTAAAATCGGATCTTGGCTTAACGCCTTCAAATGACGGCAAGATAATAAGAATATCAATTCCATCCCTTACAGGAGAGAGAAGAAAAGAGCTTGTAAAGATCGTGCGTAAAATGTGCGAAGATTATAAGATTGCGCTGCGTAATATAAGGCGTGATTCAAACGATCTGTTGAAAGGTTTGAAAAAGGACGGCGAGATTACGGAAGATGATGCTTTCAGGGCGCAGGATCATGTCCAGAAAATAACAGATGAGCATATCAAGCAGATCGACGACATATATAACGAAAAAGAGAAAGAGATCCTTGAATTTTAGTGAAGATTACCATGTTTATACAGATAGCAGCACTGCAAATCCCTATCATGTGGCCATCATTATGGATGGAAACGGCAGATGGGCGGAACAGCGCTTTTTACACCGGATAAAAGGCCATGAAAAAGGGGCTGAAACAGTTCGAATAATTGTTGAATGCTCCCGTGAAATCGGAATTTCCATCCTGACCCTCTATGCTTTTTCCACAGAAAACTGGCAGCGACCCAAAGTAGAAGTCGCTACTCTTATGACCCTTTTTGCGAACTTTCTTAAATCAGAAGAAAAAAAATTATTGGATAATAATATCCGGCTCAATGCAATAGGGCAGATTGAACGCTTGCCTAAAAATGTCCGTAATGCGCTATATAAGACCATGTCTTTAACGGAAAAAAATAACGGTATGCTTCTAAACCTTGCGTTGAGTTATGGGGCCAGAGCCGAGATAGTTAGAATGGTAAAAGATATTGCAATAAAGGTTAGAAAAGGCATAATCGATTCTGATTCAATAACAGATGATGTTATATCTGACTGCCTTTATACAAAAGGGATGCCGGACCCTGATTTATTGATAAGAACCAGCGGCGAGATGCGAATAAGCAATTTTCTTCTGTGGCAAATCGCTTATACTGAAATTTATGTTACAGATACATTGTGGCCTGATTTCAGCAAGGATGAGTTTGTGCAGATTTTGAAAAACTACCAACACCGAAAACGCAGATTCGGCAAGATCAATAATCAATAAACAATATTATGCATTTTAAACGTTGGATTACAGCTATCGTGGCTCTTCCCCTTATTATCTTGCTGACTCGCAAAGGGGGAACGATTCTTTTTGCTATATTTATCTGTATAGTATGCATGATAGCTCTTGTAGAATATTTTCGCATAGCGTTCAATAAGGCTCAAAGCTCAAAACAAGAAGCTAAAAACCTTTCAGTTTTCAGTTTTCAGCTTTTAGCTTTTATCATAAGTCCTATCATTATTATGGCCGCATATATAAACTCGTTTAATATTATTTTTAGCCTTATTGTTTTAAATCTTATTTTTTCCGGACTGATTTCTCTGCGCTACTTTAAGACAAACACCTCTGTTGTAGAACTAATTGCAAGGCAGGTCCTGGGCATTATATACATCCCATTATTTCTTTCCTGCATAGTGTTAATACGAAATGATGCTGATGGCACTGCCTGGATTTTCTTTCTGCTGGCGCTTGTTTTTGCGGGTGATACAGGAGCATTCTATGTTGGCCGTCTTTTTGGGCGACATAAACTTTGTCCTGCCGTTAGCCCTGGGAAGACTATTGAAGGCGCTATTGGTGGACTTATAGCGACTTTTGGGGCAGGTCTTATCTTTATGAATTATTTTTTAAAATCATTGCCACTGGGGCCAAGCATCCTTTTTTTTCTTTTAATCGGAGTTGCCGGGCAGGTTGGCGATCTGTTTGAATCTGAACTTAAAAGATATTCCGGCGTTAAAGATTCAGGCTCAATCCTCCCCGGCCACGGCGGCATCCTTGATCGAATTGATGCGCTTTTGTTTGCAGCTCCTGTCGCATATTTTTTTAAGGAATATATACTGCTGTGAAACAGCTTTCCATACTTGGATCTACCGGATCAATCGGTTGTAATGCTCTTGCAATTATAGAAATGTTTCCTGAGCAATTCGGTATTAAAGCTCTTGCGGCTGGAACCAATATTAAACTGTTAGCCTGCCAGATTAGGAAGTTTTCTCCTGAACTTGCCGTTGTTATTGATGAAAACAGGGCTCTTGAACTGAAAAAGACACTTCCTCCAAAGACCCGTGTTGAAATAATGTATGGGGAAGATGGATACAGAGCCGCAGCCACACATGGATCTGTTGATATGGTTGTGTCCTCAATGGTTGGCGCAGCAGGTCTTGTGCCGACTCTTGCAGCAATAGAGGCAGGCAAGAACATTGCGCTGGCCAACAAAGAATCAATTGTAATGGCAGGCGAAATTGTTGCGAAAAAGGCTGATGAAAAAGGGATAAACATACTTCCGATCGATAGCGAGCACAGTGCTGTCTTTCAATGTATTGCGGGTCAGCGGAAGCAGGATATCGACTGTATTTTACTTACAGGTTCAGGAGGCCCCTTTTTGAACCGTCCGAAAAATGAATTTGAAAGCATAAAACCAGAAGATGCTCTTGCGCATCCGACCTGGCAGATGGGTAAAAAGATCAGCATTGATTCGGCCACACTTATGAATAAAGGGCTTGAGGTAATAGAGGCCAAATTCCTTTTCAAGGTTTCTTTGGATATGGTAAAGATTGTGATTCATCCACAAAGCGTAATCCATTCAATGGTTTCTTTCAGGGATGGAGCAATAATTGCTCAGCTTGGCATACCTGACATGAAAGTCCCGATAGCATATGCAATATCATATCCGGAGCGTCTTTGTCTAAGACAACCGACACCTGATTTTGTAAATATAGATCCTTTGACATTTAAAAAGCCTGATTTAGACAAGTTTCCCTGTTTGGCTCTTGCTTATGCGGCAGGTAAGGCAGGTGGAACCCTTCCCGCAGTTTTAAATGCATCAAATGAGATGGCGGTTCAAGCTTTTTTAGACAGGCGCATTCCATTTATTAAAATACCGGAGGTTATAAGCAGGACAATGGAAATTCACTCTATTGTCATAAATCCTGAGTTATCCGATATTATCGAAGCTGACAAATGGGCCCGGGAATACGCAAAAAAGGAGATAATTGGCAGTGTAACAGTTAACGGTTGAAAAAAAACAGAAGGTAGAGGAGAATATCGCTGCATAGTTCATTGAAAAAAGTGTGAACTGCGAACCGACAGCTGTGAACTGTGAACGGTTATTAGACCGTTAAGGGCTTATAATTAATTATGTTTACTACCATATTTTCATTTATAGTAGTTTTAGGAATACTTATTTTTTTTCATGAACTTGGCCATTTCCTTGTCGCAAGGCTTTTTGGAGTGGGGGTGGAAAAATTTTCATTAGGCTTTGGCCCCAGACTGTTTGGAAAAAAGATAGGCAGAACCGATTATATTATTTCTGCAATGCCGCTTGGCGGATATGTCAAGATGGTGGGAGAAGAACCAAATGCAGATATATCTCCTGTTGACATGCCTGTTTCATTTACACATAAGCATGTTTTTAAACGGATTTTAATAGTTGCGGCAGGTCCTTTTTTTAATTTTCTTCTTGCTGTAATAATATTTTTCGGAATTTTTCAAAGTTATGGCACTTTTGTTTTAAAAACTACTGTCGGAGATGTTACCGAAGGTTCGCCGGCTTATCGGGCAGGATTGGAAAAGGGTGATGAGATAATAGAAATTGATGGATTTGCTGTCGAGAGCTGGGAGATGATGGCTGGAATTATTACCGAGAGCAAAGGCAAAAGCCTTGCTGTAACAGTTCGCAGGGAAGGATCGATTCTTGTTTTCAATGTTATTCCAAAGCAGATCTCCACAAAAAGTATATTCGGCGATGAAATTAACCGATATGTGATCGGAATTAAATCTTCCGGCGATATGTTCGCAAGAGAATTGAATCCTTTTCAGGCCTTTTCAGAGAGTATTATCCAAACCTGGAAAATTTCCAAATTAGTTGTAATTAGTATTGGTAAAATGATACAGGGAACTATCTCTATAAAAACCATGGGCGGTCCGATAATGATTGCCGAGATGGCAGGCCAACAGGCCAGGGAAGGAGCGACAAGTTTTGTTTTTTTCATTGCTCTGCTCAGTATCAATCTCGGTATTTTAAACATACTTCCCATACCGGTTTTAGATGGCGGTCATCTAATTTTCTTTTTTATCGAAGTTGTAACAGGACGTCCGGTCGGTATAAGAATTCGTGAAATTGCTCAGCAGGCAGGGGTTTTAATATTAATATTGCTGATGATCTTTGTATTTTATAACGATATTTCACGCATATTTTTCAGTTAGTTTAATTGTAACAGTTCAGCCACTAAGCCGCTAAGAGCGCAGAGAAAAGAAAAAGTAACTTTGCCAACTCTGCGACTTAAGCGAGCGCAGCGAAGCGGGCGGTGAATTAATTAACAAAGATTTACAAGGTCTGAACTATGAATAAAACGGTTGTGGAAATCAGAAATGTAGATTTTGCCTATGATGATATTCTTGTTTTAAAGGATATCACGCTGACTGTTGAAGATGGCAGTTTTTTAGGGATAGTAGGCCCTAATGGTAGCGGCAAAACCACGCTTTTGAAATTAATTCTCGGACTGATTCATCCTTTAAGGGGCAGTGTCCGGGTATTTGGCCAGGCGCCTGAGCGGGCAAGGCCTTCTATCGGCTATGTGCCGCAGCATGCGGAAATTGACTCCAGTTTTCCCGTCAGTGTAATGGATGTGGTTCTGATAGGCAGGCTGGGAAAGGCCCCGTTAATCGGAAAGTACCGTAAAATTGACATGGAGATGGCTGAAGAGGCTTTGAAAGAGGTGGAAATTTCTGAATTGCGTACTCACCGCTTTGGGACCCTGTCCGGCGGGCAGAGACAGCGGGTTTTCATGGCAAGGGCATTGGTGGGAAGACCTGAAATTCTCCTTCTTGATGAGCCGACAGTAAGCATAGACGGAAGGGTGGAGCAGGATATTTATGAACTGTTGAAGAAGCTTAATAAAAAAGCAACCATAATTCTTGTTTCTCACGATCTTGGTTTTATTTCCACATACGTGAATCAGGTGGCATGTGTTAACCGGAGCCTTGTCTGCAACCCAACGGAGAATGTTACGTCGGATGTGATCGGGGCGTGCTATGGCGGGCCGGTTCATATGATAAAACATAAATGCGAATTATGATATGGAAAAAGTTTTACCTGGGTTAAGCGGTTCAACGTTCACGGTTCACGGTTGAAAAGCCATAACTGTCTGATATCAAGAAGATGATACCTCAGTAGGGATAACACGCATGTTTCACCCAATGGATGAAAGAGGTTAATTCGGGTGTTGTGTTATAAGGTGATGGATGTCAATAGATTATAACCATTGAACCTTGAACCCTGAACCTTGAACCAATCACTTTAGGTTTTATAATGTTTGAATTTATTCATGTGCTTCAAAACCAGGCTTTTATGCAAAATGCCGTCATCGTCGGCCTGCTGGCCGCTATGGCCTGCGGGATTATGGGAACATATGTTGTAACCAGACGGATAGTTTTCATCAGCGGAGGAATATCTCATACGGTTCTTGGCGGGATGGGAGCGGCGTATTACTATGGTTTTAATCCCACACATGGAGCTTTTGTGGCGGCAATTATCGCCGCGCTTTTAATCGGGTTTGTAAGTCTTCGTTATCACCAGCATGAGGACACACTGATAGGGGCTTTGTGGGCTGTGGGCATGGCTGTTGGGATATTATTTATTTATAACACACCGGGCTATAATGTAGATCTTATGAGTTATCTGTTCGGCAACATTCTGATGGTGAAAAGAGAAAGCGTGTTGTTTGTAGCCTGTCTTGATCTGGTTATCATTTCGCTGGTGGCGCTTTTTTATAAACGTTTTTTAGCTGTGTGCTTTGATGAGGAGTATAGCCGGCTGCAGGGTGTCAGCGTGGAAGGCACTTATTTGCTTTTGCTTTGCCTTGTCGCCGCAACAGTCGTAATGCTTATACAGGTGGTTGGGATTATACTTGTAATAGCACTTCTTACGCTTCCCGCTGCGACTGCTCGTTATTTTTCGCAAAGCCTCGGAAAGATGATGATTCTTGCCTCGATGTTTGGAGCGGTATTTACAACATCCGGACTCGTTATTTCATACAATCAGGATATTCCTTCAGGCGCTACAATTATAGTTGTCGCCGGACTGGCCTACATTATGGCAACAGCTCTAAAAGGGCTGGCCTCAAGATTTCGCAGTTATAATAAAAAATAAGGGTAGCCGTTCACGACTTGAAATTGGAAAGTAGAAATTAGGTAAAGATGAAACGAGTTTACGAGTTGGATGTTTACAAACTGGCGGAAGATTTATCAGATATGGTCTGGAACGACTTTGATAAGTGGAACAAAAAGGTTCAGGACACTGTGGGCTATCAGATCATACGATCATCAATAGTACAAAAGCATGAAGGCCAAATTTCCAATTTCTAATTTCAACATTCCATGAACGATTACAACTAATGGTTATAATAAATGTTTCTGATCGCAGGGGTTTCCCCAAAAACAAAGATACTTGATGAAAAACCGGTGCTATGCCCTGTATGCGGTCTGGCGCGAGCCCATTTTAAAAGGGTTGATCATTACTTTAACATATTTTTTATTCCTGTTTTAAGGGTAAAAAGGGGCGAACCTTTTATCATGTGTGATAGTTGTGAAAGAAATATACATGATTTCGGCATGGAAGATAATCTATGGCAGGGCAAAAAGGATTTAAGATGTACAAATTGCGGTAGAGCTCTGCATAAGGATTTCAAGTTTTGTCCCTTTTGCGGCAAACAAATGTAGCCTGTCTGCGTCCATGCGCGGGTTGTGATGGAGGATTTATTAGCGGCTGTTTTTCAATATTTCTGACAAATCGTTTGGATTAAACGACACAGCCTCATGCCATAAACCAAATCCGCTGTGATTGTTCACCGCCTTTATCCATTCCTGCAAGTATGCTCTTTTTGTGCGAGCGAGGTCGGAATCCTGACCCTTGGTTTCCAGTATGAGAAATTCACCGTTTTGCATTCTTATAATAAAGTCAGGATAGTATTTACGCACAACACCTCTGTGGTTATATAGAATGCTGAATCCCAGATGATCGTTCTTGACCCATGCGCCCACCTGTTTACTTTTGTCAATACGGTAGGCTTCGCTCGCTTCCCATGTGCTGTCCACAACCACATGGTTGATGTGCGATCTTTTTGTATATTCGCATGGCTTGCTTGTATACCATGTCCTCATTCTGCCGGTGCTTCTGATTGGATTTTCACTGTCAAACACCGGAACGACTTTATCGGTGTTTTCCGCCCGCAGTCCGTTCCAGATGTGCTGGACGATTCTGTTTATATTGAGCAAAATCAGCACTCTGTGTCGAAGCGGATCCCTGCTGAAAAGATCATCCTTTATGACAATCTTGTTACTCTGGATGAAACTGTCAACCAGCCGTATTATTTGAGCCAGGAAAAGACCTTCCGAGCCTTTCCACCCCGGCTTTTCGCTGTTATAAATCCGTTTTGCCGTTTCAAAAATAATCGTTTGTATCCTGAACTTCTCTGCTATTTCCTTCAGGTCAATTTCTGACAAGGCGGCCGGATTCGGTTTGCCGGCAATTATAGCAGCCATTTCGGTCTGGGTAACGCTTTCGTAAGGATCCAGACAAATCGGTTGCACTTCATCAAGATGCAGCTCAGGATGATAGATATGATCTACCCGGATAATGTTGGGCCATGTGATTTCAAATTCCTGCTTTTCCAGAACAGGTTCAATTGCTGTCTTAGGCTTGGGCGGAGGCGGAGGCGAGCCTTCTCCTCCTTCATGCGGTAGAAAGGTAAAAGGAACGCCGAATATATTGACATACTCCGGTTCAAACAACCCATCTTTCCCAACCTCACAACTTGTTCGCCTGAGCCCCCGGCCAACAACCTGCTCGCATAGAAGCTGGCTGGAAAATGCCCGCAGTCCCATGATGTGAGCGACTGTTTTTGCGTCCCACCCTTCGGAAAGCATTCCCACTGATATGACATTTTAAACCTGTTCACCTGGTTGGCCGATTTTTCCAACCGTATCAACTTTTTGCCGCAGGAGTTCGGCTTGCTGTTTTTGGGTCAGTTTAATCTCACCCAATTCGTCATGAGTAAAATCGACTTGAGCTCCTTCATCGGAGCTTTCAGCCACTTTCAAAACCTTGCTGTCGATATGGAGCGTCTTTTCAGGATTGCACAGCTCATCAATCAAAATCTGCTTGTGGTCAAAGCTGTACCTGATTCTTGCTGCTGTTTCCGTTCGGTTGGCGACGGTAATCATCACCGGAGGGGCTGCTTGCCCTGCCATCTTCCAGTCCTGCTTTGTCTCTAACCAGTCTTTCCCCAGCAGGTAATAGGCGTTGGAAATAAGGTCGGGCAGCGGTTCTGTTTCCTCTGCCTTGCGGTTGATATCGTCCTTAACGTCCGGGTCCATGTAAATATGATAAAGACGGGATTTCAACTCCCGTGTCCTTTTGCTGTCATCCCGGATAACAACCCGTGGCGTCTTGACCAGTCCGGATTCAATTGAATCGTTCAGACCAAAATCGCTGATAATCCATCCATACAGCGATTCTTCTTCCGCCTTTTTGCCAGACGGCGCAAAAGGTGTGGCCGAAAGATCAAAGCAGCGCAGAATTCCCCTGCTTTTGTGCAGTCTATCCAACCCCCCTATCCAGACAGTGGCTTCTTCAGCGCTGTCTTTCATGTCCCTCTGACGCAGATATTTCCCCCTGGCTTCCAAGTTGATTCGCCAGGCGTGATGCGCTTCATCGTTAATGACAATCAGGTTGCGGGTGTTTGCCATATCGCCCAGCACCTGGCGGGTATAAGCCTCGTCGCTCAATGTGCCGCGTTTATCCACGATCTTTTTCTTTTGGACCTGCTCCTCGCTTTCCCATGACATTTTATGCCAGTTAATCACCTTGACACGTCCAAGCCGCAAGCGTTCCATCAAGCCTTGGGGAACAATATTGAATTCCTCATAGTAATTCTCGTCATTATTGGGATATAACACCGATAATCGGCTTTTTACGGTCAGCCCCGGGGCTACGACAAGAACATCTTTGGCAAACCTGGTATCCTGGCGATTCGTGATCTTGTTCAGCACATGCCAGGCAATCAGCATGGCCATTATGACCGTTTTACCGGTGCCGGTAGCCATCTTGCAGCACCAGCGCGCAAACTCTCCACCGTCCCCCGGAATATCAATGCCGGTCTTTTCTGCTTCTGGCGCCTCTATCAGCCATATCAGGGTTTCTATGGCTTCCAGTTGACAGAAGAAAAACCGCCTGATTTCCCGTTCCTCCGAGTCCTGCCAGTGATGAAGCAGCCGGCGGGTGATGCCGGAAACACCGGG
Organism: Desulfobacterales bacterium; assembly: GCA_030017395.1. Classification (GTDB taxonomy): domain Bacteria; phylum Desulfobacterota; class Desulfobacteria; order Desulfobacterales; family ETH-SRB1; genus Desulfaltia. The sequence continues at coordinate 11,014 of JASEIZ010000009.1, forward strand.
ATACCCATTTTCCCGCCAGGATTTCACACGAGGGCGGATTTTATTGACAAGTTCAATGGGCACAAAGACCCCAGGATCATCAAACCCCTGGCTGTCCGGCGTGGCGACAACATATCCGGCAGGTCTGCGGCCATCGCGTTTTTCAAATGAGCGATGCTCCCGATCATAATGCCAGTAATATTTTGGCTCCTCATATGGAGTGTTGATTATGAGTTTGTCTATCTGTTCCATTTTCTATTCTTTGTTCTTTAAAATAGATTGCAATTGTTTAATTAAAGGTGGCAGGTTATCTGTAACTGTCTGCCAAATGATATTGTAGTCAATGTCAAAATAAACATGTATTAATCGATTGCGCATCCCGATTATTTTTTGCCAGGGAACAGCCGGATGTTCTCGGCGGAATTCAATGGATATTTTTGAGGCTGCTTCACCTATAACCTCGATTGAGCGTATAACAGCCCGAACGGTTTTGCCGTCTTCAACAAATTCATCAAACGAAATTCCTTCCGCATATTTACAAGCTTCAGCAGCTTCATCAAGAATATGCCGCACGCGGATTCTATCTTTAGATTGCATATTCCACCTTCGCTTTTTCCAGAACATCATCTCTGAAATACCGGCTGAGTTCAGCGGGTGTGCGCAGGTCGACTTTTCTGCCAAATATCTCTGCCAGCTCGATTTCCATTCCTGCAATATCAAACAAACCCGGCATATGGTTTTTGTCAAACTCCACAAGAATGTCAATATCACTGCCCGGCTTTAATTCATTGCGCAGGGCGGAACCGAAAAGAGACATTTTGGTTATATGGTTTTTCCGGCAGAATATTTCCAGCTCTGCTTTGGGAATATAATCCGTGAGCCTAAACATAATACACCTCTCTTTTTATAGTGATGCAACTCTTAAACTTTCAATGCCCCGGTCGTCTATGATTTTTACGGCAATTTTAGCGTTGTCGCCCTTTTCAAAAGGAAGCGATACCGTCCCCTGAAAAGCCTCGATCTTTTCTTCGTCAATTTCAGCTTTCAGATTCTTTGCCAGTTTGCTCCAGCCGTCTTTCGTTCCTGCCATTGGGAAAAACACCTGTGACGGAAACAGACTGCGGTCGTCATAGTTTGTGTCCAGAAGCCACATGGCAATATTTCCCTTGCCGCCGGAATCCACATTCCCGGTTTTGGGATTGTAGTAATCAAACCCGAGCACTTCCATCTGATACTTGCCTTTATGCTCTCCCTTGGCAATAGTCTTGATGTTCACGTCAGGCTGGCCAATGAGCCAGAAGCTGTCACTGCCGGATCGTTTTTTCTTCAAGTCGTCGGTGAACAGATCGGCATTCATTTGCGCCTTCAAAAGCTGCATTCCGGCAATTTCGGGTTTAAGTTCGTCAATATCCTTGGCCGCCTCGTCATCAAATTGGAAAGCGCAAAAAAGGAGGATATCCGGCTTAAACGACCTTGCCTCCTGCCAGGCGTTTTCCACCATGCGCTGTTCCAGCGGTGCATGTTCAGGTCCGAAAACCACGAATACCTTTTGCGGCTTGCCTGCTTGGGCCGGCACGGCAGACAGGTCTTCCCTTGTTTCTGCTTCGCACTGAATCCAGCGAGTTCCGCTTATCGGCTCCACCCGGGTAAATTCCAACTTATGGCCGCCTTTAGCGCGTACCCCTGATTTCAAGAGTTCATCCCGCCATTGGGCCTGGCGCAGGGTTTCACCGGAACGGGCCACGCTCTCGCCCGTACCCTGGTTTTCCTTTTCGATTTCTTCCAGGGACCTTGCCCGAAGCGAAGGCACTGCCTCAACCGTGAACGGCCCGGTGATACGGGTTTTCTTGTTGTCCACTTTTGGCTGGTCATACAGGGTTTCCTCTTGAGGCGGTTCGTTGTTGGCAATCGATTTAAGTGTAATGTGCGGCACGGTTTTATACACAAACCCACTGCCCACGCCTTCTTGTGGGTGGGCAAGCTGGTAATAGTCAAAATTGGCGGTCATTAGCCGCTGTTTGGCCAGGGTGAGCGCCACGCGAGAGGTGTCGCAGGTGATCCAGCGCCGGCCCCATTGCTCGCCTACATAGGCGGTGGTTCCGGAGCCGCAGGTGATGTCAAGGACGAGGTCGCCAGGGTCAGTGGCCATGAGGAGGCAGCGTTGAATAACGCCTTCATTTGTTTGGACGACATATTTCATATCGTGAGCGCCGCCAAAATCACTCCATATATTTGAGATGTTTTTAACAGGGAAATCGTTAAAGAATCTCAAATATCCAAGGCGTTTTCGTTTGATCAATCTGCCTTTCTTATCAAGTCTCTTGAGACCTTCAACTGAAGTTTTCCAATGGTTCTTAATGCCCGGGAAATAGTCTCTACCATCGAATTTCACGTCAACAGTAGTTGTTTCACGGAATCCATCTGATGTTATCGGGTCAATTCGCACAATTTTTCTTTCATCATATCTCTCTGGTATAGCGATTATCTTATTTTCGTCCGAAAGATATTTGAATCCATCCTCTAATATGTCTTGAAATGATCTTCTTTCGAATATTTTGTTCAGTTTGATCTTTTTCTTTTCATTTGCATACCAAAGAACAAAATCGTTAATTGGATCTATAGTACCACTTTCTTTACTGCCGGTTTTGGTAAAAACAATCGAAACCACGAAATTACCTTCCCCAAACACCTCATCCATCAAACACCTTACCCGATGAACATTCTCATCAGAAATCTGCACAAACACGCTTCCGCTTTCGTTCAGCAGCTCCCTTGCCAAAAGCAGCCGGTCCCGCAGGTAAGTCAGATAAGAATGAATCCCAAGCTCCCAGGTGTCACGGAAAGCTTTGATCATTTCGGGTTTGGCGGTCAGGTCTTCGTCTTTTCTGTCTGTTACATCCCGCTTGTTCACAAAAGGCTGGAAATTGGAGCCGTATTTGATGCCGTAAGGCGGGTCGAAATAAAACATCTGCACCTTGCCGGCCATGCCTTCCTTTTCCAGCAGCGAGTTCATAACCAGTAGGGAATCCCCGGCAATCATGCGGTTGCTCCAGCCTTCCTTGTGCTTGTAAAACTCGATCGCCTCCCGGAGCGGTTTCTTTTCAGATTCAAAAAGCGATATCTGAACCGGTCCGGCTTTTTCTTTCTTTACCGTGTCAATGATCGTTTTCGGATCGATCCGTTCATGCACATGCAAACTCCGGGTCGGCACTTCAAAGGATGTATGCTCGGCCTTGCCCGCCCACTGCAGTTGCGGATCAAGATGCGGGTCGTATTCGTATGTCTTCCTGGATTCCTGGTATGGTTCAGTGTCTTCAGATACCAACCCCACCGGAGGATTATTCAGCCGTTTCTTACCCGCATGGTCATACTGCTCGATATTTTTGTTTACCTTCTTTTTTCTCGCCATATTTTACCTCTGTTTTTGTGCCGCTCACATAAGATCTCAAGGGAAAGGGGGCAGTGTCCTTTTGCCATAGGCAGCCTTCTTTTCCTTTTGAGACTGTCTGGATATGATCAAAACTGATGGCGCAATTACGCATCCACATGATGAATATTCTTAAAATTAGAATAAGTTAACCGGCTTAATTCCCAATTGTTTTAAAGATTTAGCCAAACTCTATGGCACGCTCTTTTTTCCATTTAAAACAAATCCAGTACTGATCATTTATTTGGATGCTGTACTGACCTTGTCTATCCCCTTTTAGTTTTTCAAAACGATTTCCTCGTATTTCTTGTAGGTCTTGCATTGAGGTAACAGCTCCCAGACGCGCTAATTTTATCTGGGCTTTCCGGTTCAAAGATATAATCAGTTTCTTCTCAATAGCTCTTCTCTTTTGAGTTTAGGGAATTTATAAAATATTTGTTTTGCTGTAATCGACTTGATTATGCTAAAATGGCGGTAATATAGCACCGCCTCTTACCCAGCCGCAAGCGGGCGGGGTATTAAAAATCATAATAAAAAGAATCTGTAATATAAAATCACATATATTGCCAAAAAAATCAATTTAAATCAGGCTGTGAATATATCTGTCTGGTTGTAGTTTGACATCAAACAGCCAGTGTTTATTTTTTAAGTTATGAAATTTAAAATTCACAATTTCAAATTCAAAATTGTGTCTGAACGGTCTTTTGGCTCAGGCACTAATTAGGAGGCATTATGCGTTTTGATAAATTTACCATAAAATCACAGGAGCTTATCCAAAATGCCCAGACCCTGGCTTCACAGCATAATAACCTGAACATTTAATGAGCGCAATGTTGGCAGAGGAGCAAGGGATAGCAAGGGCAATGCTTAGCAAGATTGGCGTTTCTCCAGGCGGTGTTGCCCAGGATATGGCGCTTGCCGTTGATAATCTTCCAAAAATAAGCGGAAGCGGAATAGGTGACGTTCATATTTCTAAGACAACCAGTGATGTGCTTGAGGCGGCTTTTGTTGAAGCAGCTAAAATGAAGGATCAATATGTAAGTATTGAGCATATCTTCCTGGCTATTTCAGATAAAAAGGATTGTAAGGCAACGGAAATTCTAAACAGTTACGGGATAAAAAAGGAATCTCTCCTAAAGGTTCTTATTGATATCCGCGGATCGCAGAGGATAACCGATCCTAATCCCGAAGAAAAATATCAGGCTCTTGACAGGTTTAGCCGGGATCTGACCGATCTTGCCCGCCTTGGGAAGCTTGACCCTGTTATCGGTCGTGATGAAGAAATCAGGCGTATTGCCCAGGTGCTTTCGAGACGCACCAAGAACAATCCTGTTCTCATAGGCGAACCTGGGGTCGGAAAGACAGCGATTGTTGAAGGCCTTGCCCAGCGCATAATTGAAAAGGATGTATCCGAGAGCCTGAAAAATCGTCGGGTTATATCCCTGGATATGGGAGCGCTGATTGCAGGCGCCAAGTACAGGGGCGAATTTGAGGATCGCTTAAAGGCGGTTTTAAAAGAGGTGGAACGCGCAGAGGGCGAGGTAATTCTTTTCATAGACGAGCTTCATACCTTGGTCGGGGCCGGTGCAAACGAAGGATCCATGGATGCCTCAAACATGTTAAAGCCTGCTCTTGCCAGGGGAACATTGCGGTGCGTTGGTGCGACCACATTAAAAGAATACAGAAAATATATTGAAAAGGACGCCGCGCTTGAAAGGCGGTTTCAACCTGTAATGGTGCTTGAGCCGAGCGTGGAGGATACGATTTCAATTCTTCGCGGTTTAAAGGAAAAATACGAAGTGCATCACGGAGTGCGGATCAAGGATTCAGCCATTGTAGCTGCCGCAACTCTTTCAAACCGTTATATTTCAGATCGCTTTCTCCCGGATAAGGCTATTGATTTGATGGATGAATGCGCCTCAAAGCTCAGGATGGAAATAGACAGCATGCCTGTGGAAATAGACGAGATTCAGCATAAAATAACCCAGGCTGAAATTGAACGCGAAGCATTGAAAAAAGAATCTGATTCAGATTCAAAGGAAAGGCTTGCGAACCTTGAAAAGGAGCTGGAGACCATGCAGGGCGAGTTCGATAAAATGAAAGACCACTGGAACAGTGAAAAAGAGGCAATTAAAACAATAAGAGAGATCAAGGAAAAAATCGAGCAGTTGGGAATTGAAGAACAGCAGGCTGAAAGGGATGGAGACCTGGCAAAGGTGGCCGAAATCAGATACGGAAAGGCGGCTGATCTGAGAAAAGGCCTGGATGAGGCAAAGCTAAAACTGTCTAATCTTCAGAAAGACGGCAAAATGCTGAAAGAGGAGGTGGATGATGAGGATATTGCCAGGGTAATATTCAATTGGACAGGGATTCCTGTCAGTAAAATGCTCGAAGGCGAAAGGGGAAAACTTGTGCATATGGAGGAACGCCTTAGACTCAGGGTTATCGGACAGGAGGATGCTGTCGAAGCCGTGTCAAATGCTGTTAGACGCGCACGCTCCGGAATTCAGGATCAAAACCGTCCTATAGGATCCTTTATTTTTATGGGGCCTACAGGCGTAGGGAAAACCGAGCTTGCCAAGGCGCTGGCGGAATTTATTTTTGACAGTGAACAGGCAATGGTGAGACTTGACATGTCTGAGTATATGGAAAAACATTCTGTATCAAGGCTTATAGGGGCGCCGCCAGGTTATGTGGGATATGAAGAGGGGGGCTACTTAACGGAGGCTGTTCGCAGGAGGCCCTATTCGGTAGTGCTGTTTGACGAAATTGAAAAAGCACACCCCGAAGTTTTTAACGCTCTGCTTCAAATTTTAGATGACGGACGCATGACAGACGGCCACGGAAGAACAGTCGATTTTAAAAACAGTATAATAGTCATGACTTCAAATGTCGGCAGCAACTGGATTCAGGATATTGGAGCTTCAAGACGGGAGGAGATGGAATCAATGGTGATTGAAGCGCTTCACGCAAATTTTAAGCCTGAATTTTTAAACAGAATAGATGACATAATAATTTTTCACAACCTGACGCTCGAGCAGATTTATGATATCGTTGAAATTCAGATAAAAAAACTAAGCTCAAGACTTTCTGAAAAAAATATTAATCTTGCTGTTTCAGATAGCGCAATGTCGTTTCTTGCCGGTAAAGGTTATGATCCAATATATGGCGCCCGGCCATTAAAGCGGGCAATACAAAAGTATATTGAAAATCCCCTGGCCATGGATATCCTGAAGGGAAAGATTTCGGAAAGAACAAGTGTAACTGCCGAAGCGGAAAACGATCAAATTGTTTTCCGTCAGTTATCACCTGCTGAAATTATTCAGCCGCAGATATACACCGATCATCACTGATGTTTTGTAACTGCTCAGGTTGTCGGGTTCACAGTTCAGGGCTCACGGTTGTTTCGACTGCGGCTGGGTAATATTTTTCATATTGCTTGAGATAGTTAATGAGCTCATGAACGGTATCAGCTACGCGCATTGTGCCACGCCCCAAACCGTTCAGTTCTCAGCAGTTAACATTGAACTTTGAACCTCTGAACCGTGAACGGTTACTTATATTTAAAACCTATCTGCGTTCACCTGTGTGAATCTGTGGCTGAACAGTTACAAAACTTATTGAAATTTGTTATAATTCATCGTAATAATTTTATATGAGTTCTTCTGCTCCAGAAAAGTTGCGTCGCTTCTATGATCAATTTTCCAGTGATGATCATGTTCTTGTCGTAATTAATGCTGATCCGGATTCGATTGCCAGCGCTATGGCTGTTAAAAGGCTGCTGTGGCGCAAAGTGTCAAGCGTAGATATTTCAAATATCAATATAATTAAACGCCCGGACAACCTGGCAATGATCCGGCTTTTGGGGGTCAACCTAACGCATATATCAAAGATCGACAAAGCCGGGTTTAACCGATTTGTCATGGTTGATTCCCAACCGGAACACAACGAGGCCTTCTCAGGGATTAATCCTGATGTAATAATTGATCATCATCCTGAAACAGGCGCACAGGCTTCTTTTATGGACATCCGTCACCAATATGGCGCTGCCGCCAGTATTTTGACCGAATATTTGAGAGCAGCCCAGATAAAACCATCTTCCAAACTTGCTACGGGACTGTTTTTTGCCATAAAAACAGATACAAACAACTTTGTTAGGCAAACTTCACTTGAGGATATCCGGGCATTTCAGTTTCTTTTTTACTATGCTAATGTTCACCTTGCGCGAAAGATCGAGCAGACAGAGATACGTTTTGATTTTCTTAAATATTTCAAAATCGCTCTTGAAAACATGCACAGGCGTAAAGACAAAGTATATGTGAATCTTGGCCAGGTAGCAAATCCGGATATATGCGTACTTCTTGCCGATTTTTTCATGAAGGTAAATTCTATTAAATGGAGCATTGTTTCGGGTAGTTATGGGAGAAATCTGTTGGTTGTTTTTAGAAATGACGGTCTTTGCAGGAATGCCGGCGAGGTTGCCAAACAGAGTTTCGGCAATATCGGTTCTGCAGGCGGTCATAAAAGTATGGCACGTGCCGAAATTCCAATAGCTGATTTAGGGGAGCATGTAAAACTTAAAGATGATAAAATATTGCTCATGTGGATCGTTAATCAGATTGAAAAAGGGCGAATGCTTACCAAAAAGGGATTAAGCGATAATGACGGCAAAAACCAGCAATGACATGTCTGTTATTATTCTTGGCTCAGGCACATGCGTGCCTTCCCTTAAGAGAAGTTCATGTTCTGTTTTGATGGAGACAGGGGGAGCGAAGTTGCTGTTTGACTGCGGGTCCGGAACGATGAGAAGGCTTCTTGAGACCGGCACAAAAATTTTCGACATCTCCTTTATTTTTTTCAGCCATATACACCCTGATCATACAGGAGAGCTGGCTTCTTTCCTTTTTGCCACAAAGTATCCTGAGACAGAGCGCCGTCAAAAACCGCTTACGATCGTGGCTGGCAGCGGATTCTCTGAGTTTTACACCAGACTTAAAAATGTTTATGGAGAATGGATAGAGTTTAAGCCGGGGCTGCTTAATATCGTTGAGATGGATAACAAAGGAAAGGATTCCATAGATTTCGGCGATTTTGCCGTGAAGTCGATTCCGGTAGAACACAACGATGAAAGCATAGCTTATAGAATAACCGGGTTAGGTAAAAAATCGGTTGTTTATTCAGGTGATACGGATTTTTCCGACAACCTTGTTGATTTGGCAAAAAATGCAGATATTCTTATTTGCGAATCCGCTCTTCCTGACGAATTAAAGGCTGCAGGCCATCTGACCCCATCGCTTGCAGGCCGAATCGCAAGACAGGCAAATGTCAAAAAACTTGTTCTGACACACTTTTATCCTGAATGTGATCAGGTTGATATTGAAAAACAGTGCCGCATGACCTGGTCTGGTCCGCTGGTTCTGGCTGAGGATCTGATAAAAATAGAACTCGCTTAAAATGTTTTGCGATGACTTTGTGTGAAAACGGTTGATGATTGGTTTTTATGAGATATTATCCGGTAAATCTTGATATTCTGAATAGAAAATGTCTGGTTGTAGGAGGCGGCTCTGTCGGCACTCGCAAGGTTTTAACACTTCTGAGTTGTGGCGCAAAGGTAACTCTTGTCAGCCCTGATATCAGCGAAAAACTGCTGGAGCTTGCCGGTAATGGTTTGGTTGCATGGAAAAAGCGTTCCTATCTGTCTTCTGATCTTAATACGATGTTTCTTGTCATCGGCGCAAGCGATGATGAAGAATTAAACCGTCAAATCAGCGCTGATGCAGAAAAACTTAATATGCCATGCAACATTGCCGATCGTCCTGAGGCATGTAATTTCATACTCCCGTCCATCGTAAATAGAGGGGACCTTATGATTTCCATCTCTACTTCAGGGAAAAGCCCTGCTTTTGCAAAAAAACTTCGGAAAGAGCTTGAGAAACAGTTTGGCGTTGAGTATATTGAATTTCTTAGATTAATGGGAGTGATACGGGAAAAACTGTTAAGCGAAAAACATGAGCCGGAAGCGCATAAACATATTTTTGAACGATTAATAAACAGCGACCTTGTTGAAATGATAAAAACCGATAGAAAAGAAGATATAAATTCCCTGCTTTTCGATATTCTCGGTCAAGGGTATGAGTTTGAAGATTTGATGGGAAAGGTGTAATCGATGGAAGTTGTGTTTTATATTACTGTGTTATTTTATTTGCTCAGTACCGCAGGATACCTGTTATATCTTTTTATTCAAAAAAATTATTTGCATCAAACAGGACACTATCTGCTGATTACAGGTTTTTTGTGGCATTCGGCGGCAATAGTCTATTTGTTTATTCAAACAGGGACTATTCCTGTTCATAATCTTCGAGAAACCTTTACTGTGGCAGGGTGGGCTGTTGCCGGTGTTTTTATTGTTTTCCAGTATAAATTCAACCTCAAGATATTAGGCATATATGCTGCGCCGCTTGCAGCAATTGTAATGCTTATTGCTTCTCAATTGCCGGCTGAATTTACTGAAGCCAAGAATGTTTTTAACAATTTTTGGCTGGTGCTTCATATTATTACTATATTTATCGGCGAGGCGTCCTTTGCTCTGGCCTGCGGGCTTGGCATTTTATACCTCATGCAGGAACGCGCCATTAAAACAAAGCGCCACGGCTTTTTTTTCAAGCGGCTTCCTTCATTGGAACTGCTTGATTATACAGGATATGCCTGTATTGTTGTTGGATTTACCTTTCTTAGCATTGGTCTTGCCGCGGGTTTTGTTTATGCAAAATCGGTTTGGGGCAAATTTTGGAGCTGGGATCCAAAGGAGGTCTGGTCAGGCATAACATGGATATTATATGCGGTGCTGCTCCATGAGCGTTTGGCTGTTGGATGGCGTGGCAGGCGTTCGGCGATAATGGCCATTATTGGATTCGCGGTCCTGTTGTTTACTTTTTTGGGAGTAAATTTCTTTTTAAAAGGGCACCATGAGGTGTTTACCAGGATGTAAAGCTCTTAGCCGTTCACGGCTTGAAACTTGAAATTGGAAAAACGTTCCGTGAACCGTTACTATATTTATTAAAAAAACTGCAAACAGTTAACTGTGATGAACTCGTAAAAAGTCCCGAAATCGTCATGCCGGACTTGATAAGCCTGCCC